>PLZL01000120.1:0-16189 GCA_003152145.1 Limisphaerales bacterium | reverse complement strand
AACTGGACATCTTCTTTTTTCACGGGCATGGCGTTGATTGCCTGGCGGGAAACCGAAGACGAATACTTCCTGGACCAGGTCCTGCGCCTCGCCCCACACTACCGCGAGAAAGTGTTCACACGAAATCTGGACACCCACCACGATCTCGGCTTCCTTTATTCGCTTTATTCCGTGGCGCTTTACAAGCTCACCGGCGACAAAGAACACTGCAAAGTTGGTTTGCGCGCCGCCGAAGTGCTGTCCCAGCGATTCAATGAAAAAGGCAATTTCATCCGGGCGTGGGGGCACATGAACACGACCGAGCAGGACAACATGGCCATCATTGACTGTCTGATGAACCTGCCGCTGTTGTATTGGGCCAGCAACGAAACGGGCGACAAGAAATATCATGACATCGCCGTGAAGCACGCCGACGTGGCGTTGAAGAATTTCGTGCGGGCGGATGGTTCCGTCTATCATGCCTATCGCTTCGATTTGAAGACTGGAAAACCGCTGGGTGGCGACACCTATGGCGGCTGGGCGGTGGAATCGCACTGGGCGCGCGGCACAGCCTGGGCGATTTACGGTTTCGCGTTGAGTTACGGCTACACGCGCGACCAGAAGTATCTGGACGCATCGTTGCGATTGGCGCGGAAGTTCATTGCCAGTCTTGATGAGGAAATTGTGCCGCTGTGGGATTTCAGGTTGCCGCCATCGGGGCAGAAATTCATTCGTGACGCATCAGCGGCGTCGGTGGCGGTGTGTGGATTTCAGGAATTGTTGAAATACAAACCTGACGACGGCCAGGTTGCCGGCGCAGCGCAACAATTGTTGTCGCGCTTATGCAGCGGGGATTACCTGAATTGTGACGATGCCTGTCCCGGCATGCTGAAAAACGGCCAGGTTGGAGATGGCAATGGCGGTGCGCGGAACGCCTATACGAGCTGGGGCGATTACTACCTGATGGAAGCACTGGCGCGTGAATTGTTCCAAGCTGAAACATGGTGGTAATACCGCCGGATTTTTCACTGAAAGGCTGGTAAATTACCCGGATGACCCGGAATTTCGTCCAACGTTTGAAGTCCGGCGGCACGAAAAAATTCCCGGCGCTGGCGGGCGTCGTGTTTTTTGCCGCCTTGGCGCGGGCGACGAATGTGGACGTGCAGTGGGACAACGGCGCGGGAAACAACGACTGGGGCAACCCTACTAATTGGAGCGGGAACGTGCTGCCTTCCACCGGCCTCGGCACGACTGGCGACAAGATTCACATCAATTTGAGTGGCACGGGCCGCGCGGTTTACTTCGCGGCGACAGGAGCCAATACTTATCAGTATATTCGCGTTGGCGACACCAACAGCGGCGAACTTCAGGTCACCGGTGGTTCGCTGGGTAGCGATTCAACGACGGTGACTTACATCGGATCGGGCGGGCACACCGGCACGGTCACGGTCACCAACGGTTCGATCAAATTTGGCGGCTACATGGAAGTGGGGTTTAACTCCGGCAGCACGGGCAATCTCAACGTAAGCGGCGGCCTGCTGGACTCCAGCCGCAACGGCACTATCGACGGCGTTCCCAGTGTCAGTATTGGTTTTGGCGATGGCGCAGGCGCGCAGGGAAACTGCGTTCTGTCTGGCGGCGAACTCCGCACGCGCACGGGGATTTTGCTCGGCGCGAACGGTGGCGCCGGTCGTTTCGAGGTGGATGGCGGCGGTGCGGCGAATATCGGCACGGACAATTCTGCCGACGACGGCTTCTGGGTGCAGAGTTCCAACAGCGTGCTGGCGGCGTATGTGACCAAGGGGATGCTCGGCTCAATTTATGTGGCAAATTTGAGCGGGCCGTCGGGAACTTACAGTGACGGCAACGTGATCTTCATGCCCGGCTCAAAACTTGAAGTCGGCTTCCTTGGCGCAACAAACGCCGGCTCGTGGGACGTGATGAAATGGGACGGAACGCTGTTGACCAACGGCCTTTCATTGGTCTCCGGCACGGATACGAACTGGAGCTTCGCGTTGGTGGACACCGATGGCATCAATGGCCCGGACACATTGCGCCTCATTTACATTGCCGCCAATCTCTCGCCGCCCACCGGCATTGTCGCCGTGCCGGGAAACGCGCAGGTGACGCTGCGCTGGTCGGCGTCGGGCGGCGCGACGAATTATTTTCTCAAGCGCGGCACGTCGCCGGGCGGCCCTTACACTTTCACGAACTCCCTGGCTGGCATCAACTACACAGACACCGGGCTGACGAATGGCGTGACTGACTATTACGTCGTCAGCGCTGCGATGACGAACGGGCAGACGGGCAATTCATTTGAAGTCCGCGCCACGCCGTTCCATTCCAAATTCGTTCATCCCGGCGTGATGCACACGCAGGCCGACCTTGACCGGATGCGCACCAAGGTTGTCGCCGGGGAACAGCCGTGGCTGGATGGCTACCACAAGCTTGTCGCCGATTCGCACTCGTCATCGAGTTATGGCATGGAAGGGCCGCAGACTACGATTACGAGAGATGCCCCCACTGGCGTGCGTCCTTACTCATGGGAAGATGACTGCGGTGCGGCCTATCAAAACGCGCTGCTGTGGTATCTCACCGGCGACCCGACACACGCCTCCTTGGCCATTAAAATCCTCGACGCCTGGTCCATCACCTGCACGAACATAAACGGCTCCGACGCGCGGCTCACGGCTGGTTTGCAGGGACATAAATTCATCACGGCTGCGGAAATCATCCGCTACACCGGCGCGCCGTGGTCGCAAGCGCAGATCAACACGTGCAGCAACTTCATCCGCACCGTCCTCTTGCCGCAAAATAAAATGTATGGCGGCGGCAACTGGGGAATCATCGGTGACATCAGCCAGATGGCGGCGGGCGTGTTCATGGAGGACGAAGCCGAGTTCAACGAGGCCATCAACGCGCTCAAGTTTGGCTCGCCCATCGAGTGCGACATGGGCATTATCAATTACATTGATCCGGCTGGATGGACGACCGAGGCCGACCGCGACATCGGCCATTGGTCGCTCGGTTTGAACAACGATGCCGCCGGCGCGCAGATCGCGTGGTGTCAGGGCGTGGATCTCTGGACTTACCTCGGCAACCGCATCCAGGTTGGCCACGAATATATTGCGAAATACAATTCGAGCAACCCCGTCAGTTACAGCCCGGCGCAGCAATGCGACGGCTACAACAACGCTGCCATCACCACCGATGGTCGCGGACGCTGGGACATTGCGTTTTATGAGCAGGCGTATCATCCCTACGCAAACCTGTTTGGGATCGCCTCGCCGTTCACGTGGTTGGGAGTGACGAACACCCGCGCATGGCTGGCGGGTCCCGGAACCGTAACTTACTCCGGCGACAACGACGGAATTCCCGCTGAAGGTTACGACCGTGATCACGTTGCCTTTGGCACGTTGGTGGCGGCGCTGCCGACGCGCACGCTAGGATTGCCGGTGCTGCCGTCGGGTCTCGTGGCGACTTGGAGCAACGGCGTTGTTTCATTGGCGTGGAGCGCCGCTTCGGGAGCGCTGTCCTACAACGTGAAACGCGCGACTTCGCGCGGCGGCCCTTACACAAACATCGCCACCGGCCTCGCGACCACAAGCCACACGGACTCAACCGTCGCCAACAACCAGCCTTTTTTCTACAAAGTTTCCGCCATGAATGGCGTCGGTGAAACTGAGAATTCAGGTCTCGCCTCAGCATATCCATCCAGCACCGCTCCCGCCGCGCCGACGACCATCGCCGCGAAAACAATTTCGCATCAGCGCATTGACGTGTCGTGGAACGCCAGCGCGGGCGCGGCCAGTTACAACGTGAAGCGCGCGACTGCTCCGGGCGGGCCTTACACGAACATCGCCGCCGGCGTGGGCACGACACTTTTGAGTTACGCAAACACGGAATTGCCCGCGGCAACAACTTTCTATTACTTCATCGCGCCAAACAACACCATTGGCACCGGCAGCGATTCAACTGCTGCCAGCGCCACGACATTGCCCGCGTTGCCATCCCCGTGGACTTTTGCGGACGCCGGTTACCAGACGACGCCCGGCAACGCCACTTATTCGGCGGGCGCCTTCACCGTGAAAGGCGCGGGACTCGACTACGGCGGTCTGTATAACAGCGACGCATTCGGCTTCGCGTATCTGAACCTCACCGGCGATGGCGAGATCATCGCGCGTTACACCAGCCGGCAGATTTACAGCAACATCGGCAAGACCGGATTGGCCATGCGCGAATCACTCGGAGACGAATCCAAGCACGCTTTCGTGTATATCGGGGGCGACACCGCGAGTTTTGTTTATCGCAGTTCGACCGGCGCGAACGGCTCCGGCAGCGGCTCGGTCGCCGTGACCAACCTCGCGCTCCCGCAGTGGTTGAAACTCAATCGCACCGGCAACGTCTTTGCCGGCTCCGTTTCCACCAACGGCACAAACTGGACGGTCATCAACTCGCGCACCATCACGATGAGCAACACCCTCCTTGTGGGTTTCGCCGTCTGCTCGCGAAACAACGGTTATCTTGACACCGCCACCTTTGACAACGTGAGCGTCACCGGCCTCTGGCCCGCGCTGCCGGGAACTCCCGCCGACCTCATTGCCGTGGCGGGCGACGCCAGCGCATTTTTGAACTGGTCCACCGCGACCAATGCGACCGGCTACAACTTGAAGCGCGCGACCTCCAGTGCCGGGCCTTACACGACCGTCGCCACCAACTTGAGCGATGTCATCTTTACCAATACCGGCCTCGTCAACGGAACGCTCTCCTATTACGTCGTCAGCGGCACGAATTTCTTTGGTGAGAGCACGAATTCCAACCCAGCCAGCGTGCGGCCGGTTTCTGCCACGCCGCCCCAGATCGCGGTCACGCCCGCGAGAATCCTGCTTCAGATTGTCTGGCCGTCCGATCACCTCGGCTGGACATTGCAGAGCAACTCGGTGAGCCTGACCAGCACGGATTTGTGGTTTGATGTTCCCGGCTCGAATGGCACCAACCAGTTGAATCTCCCGTTGGAAGCGGGCCGGTCAAACGTCTTTTTTCGACTCTCCCATCCATGACCGATTGGAGCGAAATTGACATGAAAGCCATGACCATTGCCAGCATCGTCGTGATTGGATTATTGACTGGGCAAATTGTTCAATCGCAGGAAACGACTTACCTGTCAAATTTGGGACAAACCTCCGCAGGCAGCTACTATGTGGGTGTGCCTGGCTTCGGCCCAAGTGGTGCTCCTAGTTCCATTGCGGCTGGATTTATTACTGGAACCAATGCCGGCGGGTATATGCTCGACTCCGTTCAATTTGCGATGACGAACGCCACAGGCAATCCCAGCGGCTTCACGGCCATGCTTTCTTCATCGACCAATGCCCACCCTGGAAGCAGCCTCGAGATCCTGAACGGTTCCACCAATCCGTCCGTCGCCGGCATTTATACTTATACCCCGGGCTTAAGCCTGACATTATCTTCAAATACCCTTTATTTTATTGTAACAACAGTCGGATCAGCGGCTGGCATTGGCGGTTATGAGTGGAACTATGCGGCCACAAGTTCCTATAATCCAAGTGGTGGCTGGGTTGGCACACAGGTCGGCGGCTTTGCCTTTCCTCATGCTTTTCAATCCATTGATAATGGCTCGTCTTGGATATTGCTTGGAGGTGCTCCTCAATTTTCCTTGGACGCGATTGCCATTCCTGAGCCGGGGTTTTGGACTTGGTCGCTGTGGCCAGCTTGTTATTTGGCTGGCGTCGCTGGGCGGCTTTGTCGCAGGACGTGTTGTGCCGGCGATAAACTAACATGACTCCACGATTCCTTACCTTTTGGGCTATCAACGCCGCGCTCGATCAGACACGGCTGCGCCGGCAACTGGATCAATTTCGCGCCGCAGGTTTTGACGGCGTGGTGTGGCATCCGCGATTTTATCCGGACGATCCGCCTTACCTTGGCGAAGGGTATTTGCAGGATGTGTCCGACGCGATCCTCCATGCGAAATCCATCGGTTTGACATTTTGGATTTATGACGAGAACGGCTGGCCGAGTGGAACGGTCGGCGGACAACTGCTGAAAAAATTTCCACAGGACGCGCAGCACTGGGCGGAACTCGTCACGGAAAAGCCGGAATGCTGTCTTGCCGAATTCCAGCGCGATGGAAAGAAATGGTTTCTCGCCGAACGCATCGGCGCGGGGGTGGATTATTTTAACCCGGACCTGGCGCGGCATTTCATCCAACTCACCCACGAACGCTATCGCACCGGCCTTGCGCCGGAAGCGTGGGAGCACGTCGAGGCGATTTTCTGCGACGAGCCGGAGTTTGGCCTCGGTCACGCGTATGATTCACTTTCAAAACACGGCGCGATTCCGTGGACACCGAAGCTACCGGAGCTTTTCCGTCGGCGCTTCGGCAAAGATTTGCTGACTCTGATTCCGCAGTTGTTTTTCCATGGTGAAAATTCCGGCAAAGTAAGGATTCAATTTTGGGAACTGCTGACGGACGTTTTCAACGAGTCGTTCATCGCGCCGATCAACGACTGGTGCGAACAGCATGGCAAACGTTTCACGGCGCACCTCAAGGGTGAGGAACATCCGCTGTTTCAAGTGCCGACCAATGGCTCGTGCCATCAATTTTTCCGCCATCTTTCGTTCCCGGCCATTGACGCACTGGAGCGTTTTCCGTCGAACCATTTTTATCCGCGCCAGGTGTCGTCCGCCGCGCAGCAATTTGGCGACGGTCGTTGCATGGTGGAGGCGTTTGGCGGGGCAGGGTGGGGCGCGACGCCGGAGGATTTGGAGCGCTATCTTCTCTGGCTTGGACGCCACGGCCTCACTGATTTCGTGATGCACTTGAGCCAGTATCAATTGACCAGCGCCGCCATCCGCGACTGGCCGCCGTCACAGCCGTTGCATTTGAATTGGGCGGCGGCTTATCCGGAATTGGTGCGGCGTGTGCGCAAAGAATTGCAGCAAAACCCCCCACCGAATGCCGACACACTGGTTATCGCGCCGTATCGCGGCATCATGGCGGCGTTTGAGCCGTGGGAATTGCTCCAGACAAATGTCCACAATGCTGCAACTTATCCCGACACGTTGGCGGGGAAACTAAATCGGCGCTTCCTTGCCAAAATCCAGCAGCTTCACGATGCGGGGATATCCTATCACATCACCGACGAACGGACGCTTGAAGCGCATGGCTTTTATGACGCCAAAGGCGTTCGGGTCGGGAAATGTGTTTATCAAAACGTTTTTATCGCCGAAGGCGCGAAGCTGAACGAGAAGAGCCGCCGTCTGCTGGAACAGGCCGGATCGAGGCCGATGGAGGAGTTTCAAATTTCATCTTCCGGCGCAGCAAGGGTTCCGGTGCCTGTGGCTTCGGAGTCTGTGGCTGTGAAATGGTCGTTGTTGCCCGGTTGGATGAACGCGCTGTTGCTTGAACCGGAGCGCAAGCGCGATGGATGGTTTGCATCCGATTTTATCCGCGCGACAAAATTGTCCGTTGACAAGACGCTTGAAGTTTTTTTTGCAGATGCCGTCGCCGGGTTGACGTTCAACGGCAGCCCGGTGCTTTTATCCAGGGGCGAAAACGGAATGACAGGCCGTTTAACACAATTGCCAATGAAGCCGGTCAACACGCTGCGTTTCCGTTGCGTGGAAAAAGTCAATTCACCGTTCGTCTGGCTGCACGGCGAATTTCGCGCGGTGAGTCGCGCGCCTTACACAATCGGACAAAATGGAACTGTCGCCACACTTGGCCCATTTGTCCTCACTTCGACTGACGGAGCGGTCGATGGCGATTTGGTGCAAGCGGGTTTTCCATTCCTGCGCCCACCTCTGATGGTGGAAACGGTTTTCAAGACAACCCGCCCGGCGAATTCATTCCAACTCTGCGGAGTGAAAGCCGATGCCGCGCTTGTCGCGCTGAACGGCTTGGAGCTCGGCTGGATTTGGGGGCCGCACTGGGAAATCGCCGCACCGCTCAAGCCGGGGAAGCACACGCTGTGTTTGAAATTGATTTCCAGCACATACAATTACTTCGGGCCGCATCACTATTTCGCCGGTGACCGTCATGTCATCAGCCCCGATCAATTCACCGGCAAAAGGAATTTTGCCGACCCCGCCGATGCGCCGACAAACACTCGTGTCAAGGCCTGGCATTTTCGCCCGTTTCAACCGCCGCAAACCATTACCATTTTGTCATGAAATATTCTCCACTGATTATGAAAACATTTCCACAACGCGGCGCGTTTGTCGTGGCTTTTCTTTTTTTGTGCGCAGGACGTCTGGCAGCCATTGCCGCCGAATGGCAATGGTCGGTTTCGGTTGATTCAATCACGCTGCCCAATTCCAGCGAGCATCCGCGGGCGTTTCTGTGGGTTCCGCCGGATTGCAGACAGGTCCGCGGCGTGGTGGTTGGCCAGAACAACATGATTGAAGAGGGGATCTTCCAGCATCCCGATTTCCGAAAATCGCTCACGCGGCTCGGCTTCGCTGAAATCTACATCGCGCCGACGTTCGACACTTGGCAGAACGCAACGAACAACGACGCAACCAATGAAAAATTCACCGCGCTGTTAAGGTCGCTGGCTGACGAATCGGGTTACAGTGAATTGCAGTTCGCGCCCGTCGTTCCCATGGGACATTCCGCCATGGCGAGTTTTCCCTGGAATTTCGCTGCGTGGAATCCGGCGCGCACTCTCGCAATTTTGTCCGTCCACGGTGACGCCCCGCAAACCACTCTCGTCGGCAACGGACGGCCGAATGTGGATTGGGGCAGCCGCAACATTAATGGCATTCCCGGCCTCATGGTCATGGGCGAATACGAGTGGCTGGAGACGCGGCTCGCGCCCGCGATAAAATTTCGCGCGCAACATCCCACTGCGCCGGTCGCATTGCTGGCCGAGCCGGGGCGAGGACATTTTGATTATTCCGATCAGCTCGTGAATTTCCTCGCCATGTTCATCCGCAAAGCTGCGGAGCAACGCCTGCCGACAAAATCGCCGCTGGACGCGCCGGTGAAATTAAAGTCCATTGATCCGACGCGCGGCTGGCTGGTGGAACGCTGGCATCTGAACCAGCCGCGCACGGTCAAGCCCGCGCCGTATGCAAAATACTCCGGCAATCCCAAGGAGGCGTTCTGGTGCTTCGACAAGGAAATGGCGCTAGCCACGCAAAATTATTTTTCCGACCAGCCCGGCAAGTTGCCGCAACTGCTCGGCTTCATGCAGGACGGAAAAATTCTTCCGCAAACGCCAACGCACAATCAAATCAGCCTCAGGTTCCAGCCTGACGCCGACGACTTGACGTTCCATCTCACCACGACATTTTTGGAATCAGTGGACGGCGGCTCGCCGAACACCACGCGCTGGACCGGCCTGATCGCCGGTTCACCGCTCGGCCACGCGACGGGCGGCGTCCCGGTGAAACTTTCACGCATCAGCGGGCCGGTTGAGCAGTTGTCGGCGGACACGTTTGCCNNCGCCGTGCAGCAGGCATTGTTGAAAATTTCAATCCGACTCACCGATGGCGCGGAACAACACATCACGTTCCTTGGAATTCCCGACCAGAAAGCGGGAACAAAAAAATTGAAGCTCAACGCCACGTCCGACGCGAACGTGCCGGTTTATTTTTATGTGCGTGAAGGTCCGGTGGAAGTGGACGGCGACGTTTTGAGGTTCACCAAGATTCCGCCGCGCGCCAAGTGTCCGGTGAAGGTCACGGTTGTCGCGTGGCAATATGGACGTGCTGCGGAACCGAAACTGAAAACCGCCGAACCGATTGAGCGGACATTCTACATCGCCCAATAACCATGGATCGCAAAACGTAACGACTCATATGAACTATCCTGCACGAACCATACAAACCATAAAGGCCATGATTGTTAAAAATATTGCGACGTATGCGGTCCTGATCCTTGTTCTGATTGCCATCAGCGGCTGCACTACGGCTCAATTAATACGCCCTGGCGCAGTCTGGCCGGACAACCGTGGCCAGCACGTTCAGGCGCACGGCGGCGGCATCATCAAATTGGGCAACACTTACTATTGGTTTGGCGAGGATCGATCGCGGAGCAACGACCCGAATTATCGCTACGTTGCCTGTTACTCGTCAACCGACCTGGCGCATTGGATCTTTCGTCATCAGGTCGTCAAGCTGGCCGATCCGGAGCAGCTTGGCCGTAGCTGGGTATTGGAACGCCCCAAGGTGTTTTACAACGCAAAGACAAAAAAATTCGTCATGTATGCGCACATTGACGGCAAGGGCGGATACAGATTCGCCAGCGTCGCGGTGTTCACCTGCGGCATTGTGGACGGCGATTACCAATATCTCAAAAGCTTTCGTCCACTCGGACATGAAAGCCGGGACATCGGCCAGTTCATTGATGACGATGGCTCGGCGTATTTGATCTTTGAGGATCGTCCGTTTGGATTCCGCATTGCGAAATTATCCGATGACTATCTGACCGTGGAAAAGGAAGTATGCCTGATTCCAGAACATATGGAAGGCGGCGCGCTGGTGCATTATGACGGGTTGTATTATGTGATTGGCTCGGCGTTGACCGGCTGGCGGGCGAATCCGAACAAATATGCCACGGCCAAATCTTTGGAAGGCCCGTTTTCGGAATTCAAGGACATTGCGCCGTCGGAAAGCAACACCTACAACTCGCAATCCACGATGATGCTCAAGGTCGCGGGGACGAAAATGACCACGGTGATTTTCATGGGCGACATCTGGAAGCCTAGCGCGCAATGGGATTCGCGCTACCTCTGGATGCCGCTGGAAATCGGCAATGGCAAAGTGTGGCTGCCGGAACCAAAGGATTGGACGCTTAACATCAAAACCGGCGAAGCGGTGATCCAAAAGTAATCATCCCGCAATGAAGCCCGCCATTTCTTTCATCAAAGCTTCCGTCCTCAATGAAACGAAAAAGACCATGATTCACATATCTCTGAAACGAGTCGGATTGTTTGTGCTAATCCTTGGCGTCTTTGGCATTGTCTCATGGGTGTCAGGCGCGGAAACCTTCGTTCATCCGGGACTGCTGCAAACCCGGGAAGACCTGACGTTCATGAAACAGAAAGTCGCGGCGGGCGAGGAGCCTTGGAAGACCGCTTGGAGCAATTTATGTTCGGAAAGTTATTCCTCGCTTGATTTTAAGCCGAAACCGGTCGCGCACGTCGTTCGCGGGCCATACGGTCGGCCGAGCATCGGTGACAAAGAATTGACGGAGAGCGCCAATGCCGCCTACAGCCAGGCACTTCAGTGGGTGGTCACCGGCGACAAGGTTCACGCGCAAAATGCGATTGACATTCTCAATGCCTGGTCGGGAACACTTTGGGATTTCGAGGACAACGACGCGAAGCTACTGGCGGCGTGGACCGGCCACGCCTTTTGCAATGCCGCGGAAATCCTGCGTTACACGGACTCGGGATGGAAGGAGAAGGATGTCGCGCAATTCAAACGGATGCTGCTGACGGTTTATTATCCGCTCATCAAGGACTACTTTCCAGAAGCCAACGGCAATTGGGACGCGGCGATGATGGATACGACACTGTGCATCGGGATTAATTGCGATGACCGCGCGATTTTTGACAGCGCCGTGAGTCATTTTCGGCGCGGCGAAGGCAACGGCGGCATCACCAAATATATTTATCCCAGCGGCCAGTGCGAAGAAAGCACGCGCGATCAAGCTCACACGCAACTTGGTCTGGGCGAACTGGCGCAGGCCTGCCAGATCGCCTGGAACCAGAAAGTGGATATTTACGGTGCGGCGGATAACCGGCTCGCGTTGGGATTTGAATACACCGCCAAATATATGCTGGGCGAAGAAGTTCCGTCGTATGGCATTGTTTCGACACAAGCGCAAGGCCGGTTCAGCGACATCTACGAAGGCGTTAACCAGCACTACCATTTTGTGAAAGGATTGGGAATGCCGTTCACGGAGCGCGCGTTGGAAAAAACGCGCGCGGGCAGAGGATGGAGCACACTCACCACGTATCATGGTCCGGTTGGAAAATCACAAAAGAATTTCGGTTCGCCGCGTCCGGCCAGACAAGCCTCGCAAGCTGGGGCATTGGCCGAACCAACGGCGACTGCGCCGACCAATGCCATTACTGTTGCGCCGGGCGATTCAGTCCAAGCGGCGATTGACACCGCGAGCACGAACAGCAGTTGCGTATTGTTGGCGACGGGAATTCATGTGTTGCCCGCGGCGCTGCGTCTTCCGAGCGGAATGACCTTGGCGGGGCAGGGCAGGGAAACGATTTTGATTCTCGATCCACAGGTCACGCAGGAACGAGCAGGCGTGGCGATCGTCAACGGCACGGACGATTTGCACGATGTCACGCTGCGGGATTTTGTCGTGGAGGGCGCGACGATTGTTTGCGCGCCGACCAACACCTTCAACTTGAATTATGAATATTCTTCCGGAAGCGGAAGCGGCGTGGTGAGCCTGCGTCCATTGACGAATGACCCGAATCAGGACCGTCGCCAGCGTTCGTATCAAATGTCGCCCAGCCGTGCTGGAATCATCTTCAATTCCCAGCACGAAGGGCAGATGCACAACTTGCGTTTTGAGCATATCACCGTTCGCAATTGCACGCATAACGGTGTCGCCATTCGTGGTGCGGCCCGGGTTTCCGTGATCGCCTGTGATTTCAGCGACAACGGTTCCAGCGTGGTGCCGGGGCCGGGTTTGCAGGATAATCTTTTGCTCAGTCATGTGACCGGATGCCGGATCAGTGACAGCCGGCTGGACACTTCGCCGTGGGGCAGCGGGTTGGAACTGTCCTTCGGCAGCGGTGTGACCATCACGAATAATGAAACGGCCCGCAACGCGCGCAACGGCATTCACGTGACCGAAAGTCATGACGTTCGCATCTGCGAAAACCTCGCTGAAGGCAACGATCGTGACGGCATCGCGGCCAATGCCTTGATGGATGGTTGCCATGAGATTAAGATTTCTGGAAATCTTTCCAGAAACAATGGAGACCGCGGCATTGAAGTGGACCATGCCACCGGAGGATTGGTCGAGGACAATTCAGTATTCGATAACGGAAATGTCCGCCAGCTTTCAGTGACTGCTTCAAAAGCAATCCATTTGTCGCGCACAAAATTTTCCAACAGCAAATGAAACTTGCATTCCAGACTGGATTTAGAAAGTTTTTCCTTCTAACGCTGTTGTTGATTGCGCCGGTGGCTTTTGCTGATTTTGCCTTTGTCCATCCCGGTTTGCTTCAGAGCCGCGAAGACCTTGACCGAATGAAATTGACCGTGGCGGCAAAATCAGAGCCGGTTTTTGCCGGCTATGAAGGTTTCCGCACCAACGCGCAGTCACAATCGGATTACAAAATGCGCGGCCCGCTGGCAGCGGTCGGCAGAAATCCGACCGTCGGTCAGGGCGTTTACGACTCCGATGCCAACGCCGCCTACCAATGCGCCGTCATGTGGTGCATCACGGGTGACATCGCCTACGCGGACAAATCGAAGGAAATCATCAATGCCTGGTCGGCAACATTGAAATCCATCACCGGTCGCGACGCGGTTTTGATGGCGGGACTCGGCCCATTCAAGATGGTAAACGCCGCGGAAATTCTCCGCTACACCGCCGCTGGCTGGTCGGAGGCGGAAATTCAGCAAACGGAAAATCATTTTCGCGAAGTCATCTATCCGGTCATTCAGGACTTCGCGCCGTTCGCCAACGGCAATTGGGACACGGCGGCCATCAAGACGATGATGGCCATCGGCGTTTTCTGCAACGACCGCGCGATGTTCGAGCGTGCGTTGTGTTATTATGCAAATGGTGCGGGCGATGGCCGGCTGACGCATTACATCATCAACGAAACCGGCCAGTGCCAGGAAAGCGGACGCGACCAGCAGCACACGCAACTGGGCCTGGCGCATCTCGGCGATTGCTGCGAAATCGCCTGGCATCAGGGACTCGATCTTTACGGCTACGAGGACAATCTTTTGTTGAAAGGCTTTGAATATACCGCCAAATACAATCTCGGCGAAGACGTTCCGTTCGCGGAAACGTTGGATCGAACGGGAAAATATCATCACACAATGATTTCAACCAACGGACGTGGCCGCTTCCGCGCGGTGTTCGAGGAAATTTACAATCATTATGTGAACCGGATGGGAATTCCCGCGCCGTTCACACAACGCGCCGCCGAGCGCATTCGTCCAGAAGGCGCGGGCATGCCGGGCGCGGATCACGTCGGATTCGGCACGTTGCTGTTCACGCGACCAGCTTCAAATGGCGCGGCGCAATTTCAAAATGCGCTCGCTTCGTCCGGTTCGCCGAAGGAAATCAAACTCGCCTGGGTCGCAGCCGTCGGCGCAAAAAATTACACGGTCAAGCGCGCGACGAAAAATGGCGGCTACAAAATCATCGCCCGCAACATTACGGCGACAACTTATGCGGACACCAAAGTCAAATCCGGTGAGATTTATCGCTACGTTGTTTCCGCCTCGAATGCTTTCTGCGAAAGCCCGGACTCATTTCCGGTTTCCATTTGCTCCGGTCTGCCGAAACCGTGGATGCATCAGGACATCGGAACAGTTTCCGTTCCCGGCAGCGCGAATTTTGAGGGCAACGTTTTTACGCTTGAAGGCGCGGGCGTGGACATCGGCGGCGCGAACGATCAGTTTCAATTTGCGTTCGCGCCGATGAACGGTGATTGCACAATTGTCGCGCGATTCGTTCCGCAAACCAGTTCGCAATTTTCAAAATTTGGTTTGATGATGCGCGAAGCGCCCGCCGCCGATGCCGCAAACGTTTCATTGCTGCTCGGTTCTGAATCGAGCGGTCAAATCGAAGCGCCCGGCTGGAATGTCCGTTTGACGAGTCGCGATTCCGCCGGCGCGAATACAACCGTTCGCAGCATCGGTCGAAATTTTTCTGAGCCAATGGTGACGTTTGGTCGCCTGACCGGTTATTGCTGGCTGAAGCTGGAACGTTCGGGCAACACTTTCACGGGCTCAATTTCGCCGGACGGCAAAATATGGACGCAAGTCGGCGCCGCGACGGTTGCGTTGAAGCGAAGACTTCTTGTCGGCCTGCCGGTTTGCTCGCGTCTGGCCGGAACCACGACGACCGTGATGTTTGACAACGTGACGGTGACAAATTTTGTCCGAAAAATAAATTTACCCGCAGCAAATCAAATTAAAACTCGAGCCGGAGCCGTTAAACCATGAACAGCACCAAACCATAACGCGACCGCCCTGACGACCCAAAAATAAAACCATGTCCACCATCACCAAAGTTATTTTGAATGCGCTTTGCGCCGCGGCCCTGCTGGTTCCCGGCGCGGCCACAGGACTTGCCGCCAACCGGGTTGAATCTCCGGACGGAAAAGTTGCCATGGAATTCTTGATGCAAACCGGCGGCATTCCGGCTTACCGGATTGATTACCTCGGCAAACCCATTGTGCTTGAATCGCGGCTCGGCTTGCTGCCCGATTTCACCAACGGATTCGCCATTGTCTCCATCTCGACAAACAGCTATGAGCAACAATGGACCAATGCGTTTGGCGAACGCAAAATCGTTCCCGATAATTATCGCGAGCTGAACGTGGACTTGAAACAGGCGTCCGGTCGTCTCATGCGCATCACGTTTCGCGCGTATGACGAAGGCGCGGCGTTTCGGTATTCATTTCCGAAGCAGGACGCAAGAGAATTCCATTCCACCGGCGAGCAAAGCGAATTTCGTTTTCCGGACAACACTTTCGGTTACGAAGAGCACGGAACGGAAGGCGAATATCGGCGCGCAAAACTTTCCGACATCGAACCTTGGTGCGAGCGGCCATTGACGCTCGAATATGCCAACGGCCTGTTCGCATGCCTGTGCGAAGCAGACAATGAAAATTATCCGCGCATGTTGCTGTCGGTTTTGGACGGCGCGTCCAACACGTTGGTCAGCGCGCTCGGCGGGACGACTTCCAATTTGGCGAGGAATCCATCGCCCGGCGACCCGACGGCAACGTTGCGCGCGGGCGACTCGACGCCATGGCGGATGTTTGTCGTCGGCGAGAAACCGGGCGACTTGCTGGAACGAAATTATTTGATGCTCAATCTGAATCCGCCGCTGGCATTGAAGGACGTTTCCTGGATCAAGCCCGGCAAGGTCATGCGCGACACAACGCTAACCACGGTGAATTCAAAAGCCATCATTGATTTTGCCGCCAAAGCCGGGCTGCAATACGTCCACCTCGACTGG
>PLZL01000080.1 GCA_003152145.1 Limisphaerales bacterium | reverse complement strand
GGCAAATTACCGAACTTAAAGAACAACTTCACGCTGCGGATGCCGCCGATTTGAAAAAGAAAACTGGTTCAAGTGCGGAGAGTGAGTTTCAAGCGCAAGTAGCAGCAAAAATAAAAGGAGGCGGAGCGGAGCTTGGGTCAAATCTTAGCACAACTGAGACAGCGAAGGAGAACCAAGAAGTTGAGGAGCAATACAAACGTTCAAAGATTGAATTTCTTCGACGTCACATCATGGATTATCAACAGATATTCGACGAACTGGCAGCCGTGTCCGATGGGAACTCATTTCTGTTCTTGGATGATCTATACCACATTAGGAAGGACAATCAGGCTCAAGTAATCGATTACATGCATTCTATCGGAAAGGGGCACAAGCTGTGGCTCAAAGTTGGAACTATTCGTCACCGAACCGTGTGGTATGTCCATGGTAACCCACCCATCGGAATGAAGCTGGGTGATGACGCTGAAGAGATTGACCTCGATCTAACGCTGGAGAAATACGCGATCACAAAAGACTTTTTGACAAAGATTCTTTCAAATCTGATGGCACCGATTGGATTGAAAACGCAAGATTTAATGACTGAGGGAGCGGTCGATCGTTTGGTTTTGGCTTCTGGTGGCGTAGCCCGGGATTTTCTTTCCATTTTCCGCCGGTCTGTTGATGTCGCACGCGAGCACAGCAGCGATAAGATCAATGCAGAAGATATCAATATGGCATCGGGTGAATACGACACTTCCAAGCGCGAGGAATTCAAGCGAGATACTTACGATGAGGAAGATGATTCACTCACGTCTGTTTTCCAGAATGTTCGCACATTTTGTCTGGAAAAGGTTAATTCAAATTGCTTCCTGTTGAATAAAGATGCCAAGGGGAAACACATTGACCAGATTCATGAGCTTGTTGATCTCAAACTGCTGCACCTTATCCGGTCAAGGGTCACAGTTAAGTCCACGAGGCAGGGCCAAATCTATGAAGCGTATATGCTCGACCTGTGCCAATATGCAGGCGCGAGGAAGCGACGCGACTTGGAAATGGTAGAGTTTTGGAAGCCAGACGCGGAAGATAAACTGCGCCGTGTTTCACTTATTTTCGATGATGGCAATAAAGGCTGAAATCGCTTTGCGGTTGGCCGTAGCTCCGTCCGGAGCGAAATCTTTGCAGCCACCCGCGCCACCCAATTCCCCCGCCTTCTTCCGACTACGGCGCGGCAAGCCAGCCCCGTCCCGCCTTCATTGTATTTCGGCGCGGCAAGCGGGGCGGCATATTCCGCTCCTGACGGAGCTTGAAACTTTGTTTGATTTTGGATGCTACAAATATGCCGCGCCTGACGGCGCTGAAAAATAAATCCCAACCTTTCCTACTGTCACCCGTTTTCCCCACGCTGCCGCCCGGCAACATCACGAAACGTTTCTGGCATGAATGCCAAGACTGCTTACGGTTGCGTGACGACGCGATAAAAACGCTTGCTGACGCCTGGCGAATTCGTGTCCTCCATTTTGACCGCGGTGCTGGTTGCCAAAAGCGTCGTGAGATGTGACCACGCAAGGAGGTTCGAGGAGGTCTGCACTTCGTAACGGTAATCGGGCTGGACGCTGAGGTCGCATGTGAATGAATTGGCAGCGGACATCTGGAGGTTGGTCAGCACGGCGCGCGGCGGCGGGCCGAGCGGAACGAAATTGAAGTTCTGGATAATGACCTCGACTTCGTTGTTGTCGGTGGGTGCGCTGCCATTGATCAGCCACAGGTTCAAATGCACATTCTCGTCACCGCTTTGCGGAATGTTTGCGGCGTTGTTGAAAACGTAGGAGGCGATAAGATTGGTCGCGGCGGAGGAATACGCGCCAGTCTGAGATTGCCAGCTGATGCGGTTGGTTTCCCAAACAAAGAGATGGGTCGAGTCGGCCAATCCGGGCGGCACGCGGTAGCGGACGAGTTGGTTGGCGAGGTAGTAGGGTTGAACGACAAACTGGGCGTTGTTCGTGTCCGCCGCGTTTTGCCAGCGGCCACACTCCACATCAATCTCGCGATCCGTAAACGCCGGGTCGTCGCTCCAGGTGAACAAGCCGAGCGTGACATTTGGGTTAAGGTTGTTCGCCACGGAATTCAGCTCGAAGCGATAACTGCCCGGGCCGAAGGTGCGCGCGGAGATTAATTCGGCGCATTCCCAGGCATTTGTGCGATGCGTGATGCGCAGGTGCAGCCAGCCGTTCGTGTCGATCCAGACGTTGTTGGTGTTGTCGGAGAAATAATTCGGTCCCGGACCAGCAAGACCGGCGGGATTCTTCACCGACCAATCGTAACCGGAAAAACTCAAGAATCGGACGCCGGGCGACGGGCGCGTGACAACGGTCTTGGCAATGGCCTGCGCGTAAGCATTCGTCGGCAGGTTCATGAGACCCAGCACGCAGGAGAGATTGAAGTTGGTGCTGACGAGCAGCGCGGCGAAACGCGTGGCCGTCAAATCGCCCGCTCCACCGGTGGTGACATTGGCCGACCAGGAACCATTTGGCTGGATGGTCGTGAGCGGTTCCACACAGGTCGGTTTTGTCACCCAGCCGTAGCCCGGCACATAAATGAAAACGGCGACCGCATTTGTGGCGGGATTCGCATTCAGCACCACGCCAGAGAGCGTGGCGTTCACACCATAAGCCGGCAAGTTGGTGATAAGAATTGCAGGTGCCGCCGCGCCACACGGCACAGTCACTGCCGCAAACAAAATCATGAGCGATGGCCAGATTGTTTTCACAGTAGTTAGAAAGAAATCGACGCAGGAATTTACCGGTTTCCAAAGGATGAGCAAGTTTTGAACGCTCTGCCTGCTCCGTCAGGAGCAAAATCTTTGTAGCCACCCACGCCCCAAAATTCCCCAGCCCCGTCCCGCCTTCATTCCCGCCTTCGCTGCGCTACGACGCGGCAAGTCATTTCGCCGCGGCAGGCGGGGCGGCATATTCCGCTCCTGACGGAGCTTGAAACGTTATTTGATTTTGGATTCTACAAATATGCCGCGCCTGACGGCGCTGAAAATGAATCCCAACGCAAACGGACATTTTCTATTTTCGTATCAGCGCCTTTCTGTGGCACGATAGGCAGCAATTATGAAACTATTGCTGTCATTGCTCGCCGCAATTCTGTTGGCCACCGGATGTGTCACGGCGCAGAAAGCAAAGACACCAACGGAAAAAGACCTGGCCGCCTATCTGCTGGTCTATTTCAAGGATCAAGACCACAGCCTCTATTTCGCGTTAAGCTCCGATGGCTACACTTTCACCGACGTAAACAACGGCCAGCCCGTGATGCAAGGGGCCGATCTCGCCGAACAGAAGGGCATCCGTGACCCGCACATCGTGCGCGGCCCCGACAACGCTTTCTACCTTTCGATGACCGACCTGCACCTTTTCGGGCAGCGAATGGGCTATCGCACGACCCAATGGCAGCGCGACGCGAATTTATATGACTGGGGCAACAACCGCGCCCTGGTGCTCATGAAGTCAACCAACCTCGTTGACTGGTCGCACACCGATCTGCGGGTGGACCAGTCCTTTCCCGGCCTGACAAACCTCGGCTGCGTCTGGGCGCCCGAGACCATTTACGATGCGGAGAAGGGCAGGATGATGATTTATTTCACCATGCGCCTCGGCCACGGGAAGACCGGCCTTTATTACAGCTACACAGACGACGCGTTCACGAAGTTGGACACATATCCCGAAGTGCTTTTCAAATATCCTCGCGACATCCAAATCCTGGACGGGGACATTTCCCAGGCGGACGGCAAGTTCCACCTTTTTTATGTGGCCCAGGAACGGGGCGGCGGCATCAAACAGGCGGTCTCGGACAAGATCAACCGCGACTATGTTTTTGACCCGGCCAAGGTGGATCCGGAAACGGTGGGATGCGAGGCGCCCAATATCTGGAAGCGCAACGGCGAGAACAAATGGGTGCTCATGTATGACGTCTTTGGTCTTCATCCCAACAACATGGGCTTCAGTGAGACCACGGATTTCAAGACCTTCACCAAACTCGGCTATTTCAACGACGGGGTGATGAAGACCACGAACTTTTCCTCGCCCAAGCACGGCGCGGTCATGTCCCTGACGGCGGCGGAAGCCCAACGCCTCGCTGACCATTGGGGGCTGAAGAAATATTGAATCGCTCTCCGCGCCGGCTTTGCCATCGAGGAGATTTTCCACCTCACGTAAATCGACGGCTGTTCCTGACGCAGATCAAGGAGATTGTGGATTTCGCATTCGTGGTTAAATTCCTCGCGTGAAACTGTTTTACACCGGCCCGGTCGTCAACGCCGAGATGCTCGTGATGATGCTGGAGAAACATGGCATCGTGCCACGCAGGCATTCGTGGACCCCGCCGCGCCGGACGACGGCGATTTGAAGCCGCCCCGCCCGGGT
>PLZL01000305.1 GCA_003152145.1 Limisphaerales bacterium | reverse complement strand
CTTCACGAGCTGGCCGGTCTTGAACTTCTGCAAATCGTAGGCTAGATCGGCCTGCGCCTTTTGCACATTCACCGTCGCCTGATATTGCGCGACGTTGGATTGATAATCGCGTTGCGCCTCGGCGATTTTTGAATCGGCGGCGAACTGCGCTTCCTGCCCGGCCTGTTTCGCCTGCGCGGAGCGGATCTGGGAATCGCGGTCGGCCTCAGCCTGGGCGATGATGGCATCGCGTTTGACCTGCGCGATGCGTGGTTTGCCGAGCGCGTCCAGATAGCCCTGGCCATCGCGGATGTCGCGGATGGTAAAGCTGACGATGCCGAGGCCCATGTTGCCCATGTCGCCGGCGGCCACTTCCTGCACCTTCTGCGCGAAAGCGTCGCGGTTCTGGTAAATTTCCTCGACCGTCATCGTGCCGAGAATTGCACGCAAATGGCCTTCGAGCGTTTGCGTGGCGATATTTTTGATATCGTCAACGCCCTTGCTCAAAAATTGTTCCGCCGCGGTGCGGATGGAGACATCGTCGCCCTTGACCTTGATTTGGGCCACGCCGTCCACCTTCACCGGCACGCCTTTGCTGGTGTAAACCTCCGGCGTCTGCACATCAATCGTGAGAAGTTCGAGCGACAGGATGTCCACCTTTTCGAAAATCGGCCAGACGAACGTGCCGCCGCCCTTGACGATGCGAAAGCCGACCTTAGTGCCATCCTGCTCACGGTGCTTGATGCCGGACACGACCAGCACCTGATTCGGCCCCACCTTGGTATAACGGCTGAACACCATGTAGAGCAGCAGAAACACCACGATGACGATGACGACCGCGGCGATGATGACGATGCCGCCTTGAGTGAAGCTCAGTTGGGCCAGCAAGGGAGTGAGGTTCAGGTGCATGATGTATTAATCGGGTTGAATGGTTTGAGGTTAAACAGAAGTGACGTAAAACTGGGTTCCGACGATGCGGGTGATTTTGACGGTCCTGCCATTGGCCACCGCCGCATTATTTTCTGCGCGGGCCGGAGCCGAGTAACGCGTTCCGCCCACCACGTAGGCAATTTCGCCCACGCCATTTTCCGGGATGGGAGTGATGACATTCGCCTCCGCGCCAACCAATTGGGCCACGTGAGATTCGCTGGAGCTTTGCGTGTGGCGGAACACCGAGCGCAGAAACACTAGCAGCACCCCCGCCACCGCGAGGCCGCCCACAAGCGAGAGCGGCGCGCTGATGGCCTCATTGCTCGTCTTGGGGAATTGCGTGAAGATGAGGCCGAACCCGCCGAACGCCGTTATGAACGAGGCGATGATGGTGGGGCTGAAGATGGAGATGCCCGGAGCATCGCTGCTGTCCGCGCCCGCTTCCACGTGGCCACCGCTTCCGTCCACGTGGCCGCCATGCCCGAAGAAATGCCCAAACACCACGCTGCTCAGCGTGAACATCAACCCCACCACCAGACAGATGCCGTAGATGATCATAAATCCTCGCTGATTGATTGTTGGGGTGAGTTAAATCCCATCCTGCNNTCCATTTTGTAATCCATTCGCGCTTGCCATCCGCCGGAGTCTTTTTCAAAGTCTGGCCATGCAATCCTACGAACTCCTGCGCGAAGTATTCAAGGCGAAGCCGCCCAAACAGGTCTCCGAAGACATCGGCGTTTCGGTCTCGGTAATTTACAAATGGGCCGAACCGCCCGAACACGCCGCCGGCAGCGGCATCGGCAACCCACTCGACCGCATCGAGGCGCTGCTCCAAAGCACCGGTGACCACCGGATTGCCCAGTGGATTTGCCAGCGCGCCAACGGATTCTTCATCCAAAATCCCAGGAGCATCGCGCATCCGCATTATCTGATTCCCGCCACCAACCAGATTGTGCAGGAATTCGCCGACCTCCTCCACGTCATCGCCAAGGCCGCGCACGACAGCGAAGTCACCCAGGCCGAGGCGAAACAAATCCGCGCGCGCTGGGAGGAACTCAAATCCGTCACTGAAGGTTTCGTGGCGGGTTGCGAAAAGGGAGATTTCGACCACATCCGCGATCACGCCGCCCGGCGCGCGACTGCAATTGCCCAATCACAGCCTAGGGCGTGAGTGGGGAGAAGGCCAAATGCTGAAGGCTGAAGGCGAAAAGCCATGCGTCTTTTTGTCTTCTTGCGGCAAATGGAATCTGCATTATCCGCGTAATTCGTGGATGCAATATTTCGACACCTCCCCTGCTCCCTGCGAACGCCGGATTTTTTGAAAATTCTTTGTCTTATTTTCCATCCGGCGTGCATGTATAGCGAGTGCCAATATGCTGACCATTCAACGGTGGCGGCAAGACAAACGGCTGGAAGTCATCACGGTCCTAGAACGGCACGATAAAATCGAGATGAATAGTTCGCCGCAGATGGATCGGTGAAATCGTAGAGCGTGGCAGTATTAGTGAGCAAAGGTGTCCAAGTATTCAGATTTGTCGAGCCTTGCAGGATGTAGCTCTCGCCGCTGGTGCCGGTGAGACGGAATTGAAACTGGTGGTTCGTTAGCCACGTTTGGCGCGGGAGCAAGGGATGTGGAGGAGGATAGAAGTTCATCTGGTCATTCCAACGCGCAATGAACATGGACGGTTTGTCTCCGGCAGAAGTGAAGCTGCCTCCCACAAACATATCATTGCCCATGGTCGCCAAGGCAAGGCCCGAACCGGCTCCGCCGAACACGCTGAAATAAAATCCGCTGCCCAACGCGGACCAACTGGTGCCATTCCACTCGGCGATTCCGGGCGCATAAACCCCACCGGCATTGGTAAAACTGCCAGCCGCATAGATGTTGTTTCCATTGATCACGATGGCGGACACGGATGCTGAGGAACTGCTGCCAGTCAAGCCGCTGCCAAGGGCGGACCAACTGCGTCCGTTCCATTTGGCAATGCGGTTGGCGGAGATGCCGCTCGCGCTAGTGAAACTGCCGCCGACATACACCACGCCGTTGGTCACAGCGATTGCACCCACCGTGCCATTGACGCCATTGCCGATCGGACTCCAGGTGCTCCAGTTAAAGCGGGCGATGTTGGTCGCGCTGACGCCGCCAATGGAAGTAAAGTTGCCGCCCACGTAAAGATAGGTTCCATCCCATGTTATCGCGTTGACCCATTGCCCTCCGCCACCTGTGGAACCCACAGAGAACCAGCCTGTGCCAATCCATAACACAGCTACGCCGGGAGCATACACGCCGCCTATGTTCGTGAAAATGCCGCCCGCCCAGATGAAGTTGCCATCATAGGCCAGAGCACGAACCTGTGAGTCCGCATTACCGACATTATACCAGTTGCTGCCATTCCATTGAGCGATCATGCCGGCTGCGGTGCCGCCGACGTTCGTGAAACTGCCACCGGCAAACAAGTAACCTCCGCCGATTGTAAAAGTTCGTGCTACTGCTGCAGGGAGTTGGCCGTTCACGACGTTGCCCAACGCAGACCAATTCGTCCCGTTCCATCGCGCCAGTCCGTTGACAACCGCGTTGCCTCCCTCGGTAAAGGTTCCCCCGGCATAAAGATTGGTGCCGTCGGAGAAAAGACCTTGGACTTGACCTAAGAAATGCGTCATTCCCTTACTGGTCGTGCCGCCCAGCGCGAACCAGTTGGTGCCATCCCAGCCAGCGACGTGACTGACGCCCACGCCGTTGACCTGATTAAAATTTCCGGCGGCAAACAGTCGGCCGCTGGTATCAAACGCCATTTTGTAAACTCCCGGGCTGGCTCCCGCCCCAAAGCCTTGCACACCCGCGCCTAGTGACGACCAGTTGAGTCCGTTCCATTTCGCGATCCGGTTGGCTGCAACACCGTTGATCTGGGTGAAATCACCGCCGGCATACAAATTGGTGCCATCCGAAAGTAAATCGCGCACTGTTCCGTTTGCTCCGGTTCCGACCGCTGACCAGACGCTGCCGTCCCACTTTGCGAGATTGGTGATTGCCAAGCTGGCGTTGGTGAAACTGCCGCCGGCATAAAGATAACCACCATATCTAACGAGAGCAGAGACGGAACCCGCAAACCTGTTGCCCATCGCCGACCATGTGGTGCCATTCCAGCGCGCGATGTTCGTGGCATTCAGGCCGCCGGCCTGTGTGAATGTGCCGCCGACATATAAATTTGTGCCATCGTATTCGATTGCCAGCACAACTGGGATGAACCCTCCGGTAATGCCGGCACCGAACGCCTTCCAACTTGAACCATCCCATCGCGCTATGGCATTGACCTGCACTCCGCCATTGGTCGTGAACACTCCGCCAACAAAAAAATTTGTGCCGATGATTTTAATGGTTTCGACAATGCTGTTCGGATTGCCTCCAGCCAACGGCCACCAGCTAATTCCATCCCATCGGGCGAGATAGCTCGCGCCAGAATTGTCGGCGTTGGTGAACCAGCCGCCCGCATAAAGATTGGTTCCATCGCCAGCCAGACCAAAGATGTAGGTTGTATTAAAGCCGCCGCTGACGCCGTTATTGAGCGCAAACCAATTCGTTCCATCATAGCCGGCCACAAAATTGGCCTTGGTATTGCCAGCGGCTGTCAACAAGCCTCCCACGTAAACCTTTCCGCCAACCGCTGCGGTCGCGTAAAGTTGATCACTGGTGCCGACAGGACCAAATTGTTTGTCCCAGTGCTCATCACCGGATACCGAAGCGAACACTGTCAAAAGACCGGACAGAAGAATGTAGCCGGTCATGGCCAATCTAGGCGAAAATCGGCGCGTTGAATATTTCATGGATTTTTTCTGTTGGATCCTCACGGAATCCCAGAGTGTAGCCGAATAGCAAGCGCGTGGAAATTGGAAAATCAATGTGATGGTGATTTCAGCAAACCGACCCATCGAGATGCCGCTTGTGGAGAAAGCGCAGTAGCATTTTCCTTTAACGCACTTCGCAAACCATTTTACACGCCGCCCGCGCATCGTATAAGGTCCTTCTGTGAATTCGCAAAAGCGTCAGCGCATCGTCTGCGGCATGAGCGGTGGAGTGGACCGCCGTGGCGATGGCGAAAGGCGCGGCGGCCAGCGGTTCAACCTTAACCCTCATCCAAGGAGCATTGAAAATTATGGCATGGACAAAAGCAAAAACCACAGCCGTTGCCGTCGCCACTATCATTGTGGCTTCCGGCACCACCACAATCGTGATCAAAACCGTCGGGCGCGGGAATGCCAATCGTCCAGTGGAAACCATGGCGAAAGCCGGACAGCCGCCCGGAATTTTCAGCGAAGGAATCAACAATGCCCATGAAATTCCCAACGCCATCTACACCTATCCGGACGGGGATGAAACAACTCATCGTTACCTGGAGGGTATCATGAAAATGTTTGCCAAGAATATTGGTCCCGGCCGCAGCATTAAGAGCGACCGCGAGCTGACCGAGCAGGACATTCAGACCCGGACGATTTACATCTACGGATCGCCGCAAAATCATAGTTTCTTCCAACGGGTGCGCGACCAATTGCCCCTTGTCTTCGAGGATGACGGCATCATCGTGGGCAACAAGAAATGCAAGGGACGCGACGTGGGGGCGATCTTTGTGTGTCCCAACCCGCTTAATCCCAAGAACCGGCTTGTCATCTACGGGACTGTCTCGCCGGGCGCGTTGATTGACATGAACAGCATTTTCCACGGTCCAACGGATTACATCATTTTCAACAACGCGACGCGCCAGTTTCGCGGAGCGAAAGACGCCGACCGCTTTTTGCTCCTGGGATCATTTGACAAGTCCGATTCCACACATTGGCGGGTGGACGAAACACTCCAACTCCTGCCACCCAAGTCCCTGCAAACAGCCACCGCCGGCGTCGTAGTGGCCTACGCCGCCCAATGATTTTCTGAATGGGATGAAACCAGGTTTTGTAACATTTATCCAATTGGCGGCGGGTTGATCGGCTAGCGGATGCCGTCGGCCGTGCTCAGAACCTGATCCACTGTTCTCAACAACTCGGCGATGCTGTATGGTTTCGGCAGCAGAGCGCTAACTTCCAGCCACGGGCACCGGTTCAACTCCTCCGCCGGCACTGTTCCCGACGCCAGGATGACCGACAGTGTCATGTCTGCGGAACGAAGCTGCTTGATCAGATCCAAGCCCGTCACCCCCGGCATGGTGTTGTCGGTGATCAAGGCGTCGTAGCGGTTGGCCTGAAGCGCCTTCCAACCAGCGACGCCATTTTCGGCGGTGTCAACGTGGTAGCCGGCGCGAACCAGCACATCAGCGTTGAGACTGCGGATGTCAGGATCATCATCAACCAGGAGAATGCGGTGCGGTGGCTTCGACTGGCCTTGAGCCGCCGTGCCGGACGATTCTCCCGCTTTAGTGACATGATCGGACTCCATTTCGAAAAGGATAATAGGCTGGAAACCGTGCGGGCGCAAGCGCATGTTATCCACAGGCCGGATAAGATTAGGAACACATCGCCGGGATGCCAATCATTCTGGCGATTCTGCTTGGCACAGCCCCCGCCACGTTGAAGGATGAGCGGATCCACGTTTACAGGCAAGGCTAACGGCTGGTCTCAATTGGAATCAGAGTTCAAAAAAATGTCCAGTTTTTGCAAATAATGCTTCCGCGCCAAACCGAATGCGTAATCGTGCCAGTCAGCGCAGTCAGGTTATTTCACAGCCCAAACACCGGCGCGGATTCTCAGTGACTGCAATAACCGGTGGAATCTTTCAATTCCGGCCTTTGACATCCCACGCGTCGCGCAGGCCGTCGCCGAGAAAATTCAGCGCGAGCAGCGTCGCCACCAGCACGCCGCCGGGGAAGGCAATCAGCCACCAGTAGATGCGGATGGGGTTGATATTCGAGACGCCGTCAGAGATGAGCGTGCCCCAGCTCGCCATCGGCGGCTGGACACCGAGGCCAAGGTAGCTCAAAAAGGATTCGTAAAGGATGATGGCCGGCATCGTCAGCGCGAGGTAAGTGATGACGACGCCGAAGATGTTCGGGATGATGTGCCGCGCCAGAATCCGCACCGGCCCGCCGCCCAACGCGCGGCTCGCCTCCACAAAGGCGCGCGTCCGCAGCGAAAGCACCTGTCCCCGCACAATGCGCGCCATCGTCAGCCACGACACCGCGCCGAGGCCGACGAACAGCAGCGTCACGCGCAGTCCGCCCGCCAGTGCGGGAGAGTTTTGGATGAGATGCGATTGCTTGAGCAGTTCGCCCAGCGTCGTTATCAGCACGATGACGAAGATGATGGAGGGCAGCGAGTAAAGCACGTCCACGATGCGCATCAAAATGGCGTCCACTCGCCCGCCGACGTAGCCGGCCACCGCGCCCCACAACACCCCAATGACGAGGCTCACGCCCGCGCCGACGACGCCGACGAGCAGCGATATTTGCGCGCCGAACAGGACGCGGGAGAAGAGGTCGCGCCCATGCAAGTCGGTGCCGAACCAGTGTTGCGCGCCCGGCGGCGCGAACTGGGCATCAGAGAGATGGCCGGGGTTGTGGAGTTGGGCGAAGGTTGCGCCGGCCATTCTCAAAATAACCGGCCACGCGATGATGGCGAGGAGCAGAAAACCGAGGAACCACGCGGCGCAAACGGCGGGGCGATTGCGCCTGAAGCGCCGCCAGGCAAGAAGTTGAGGGCTGATAGTTGATGGTTGAGCGATGGAAGCCAACACGTCCACGCTTTGGCTCCCAACCATCAACTTTGAACCATCAACTTTCTCGTCATTCATATTTCACGCGCGGGTCGAGCAAGGTGTAGGCGAAATCCACAACGAGGTTCAGCGCGATGAGCAACACCGCGTAGAGCAAGGCCAGGTCAACCGTCATCATGTAATCCGCGTTCAAGGAGCTGTTGATGAAGAACACGCCGATGCCGGGGATCTGGAAGATGTTTTCGATGACGAAGGAGCCGGTAAGCAGGTCAGCGAGCATCGGGCCGGAATAGGAAACGACCGGCAAGATGGCCATGCGGACGGCGTGTTTGAGGAGAAGCGCGTTTTCGCCCATGCCCTTGGCACGGGCGGCGGTGACAAATTCGGATTGCATGGCGTNNGGGGATTCCCAGAGCGCGACCGGCAGCAGGTTCCATTTGATGGCGAAAACCAGAATCAAGAGCGGCGCGACGACAAAGGCCGGAATGCACACGGCGAGAACCGCCAGAAAACTGCCGGCGTAATCCTGCCACCGTCCGCGCCGGGCCGCGGTGAAAAATCCGAGCGGCAGGCCGACGGCCATCGCGAAGCCGAAGGCGAGCGCGCCCAGCGTCATCGAAACCGGCAGCGCCTGCGCGATGATGTCGCTGACGCGCTGGTTGCGGTATTTGTAGGAAACATCAAAGCTTGCGGGCGCGTGCTGCCAGTAACCGTCGGCGTCCTTTTCCCAAGCGAGGCCGAAGAAGCGGAGGTATTGTTTCCAAAGCGGCTCGTCCAGATGATAGGCCGCCTTCAAGTTCCGCTCGATTTCGGGCGAGGCGGGCGCGCGTTCGCGGTCGAATGGGCCGCCGGGCGCGAGATGCACCAGCACAAACGCCAGCATGCTGATGACGAGCAGCAGCGGAATGGCGAAAAGGAGGCGTCGGATGAAATACATGTTGACGTTCTAGTTTGGCCCCCGCCCCACCTTGCGGACGGTCTGCAACGGATGGTCATCCAAAATATTCTGGTAGAACCCCTGGATTTTGTTTGTGTCGAAATAATTCAGGCCGACGTAATAGAAGATAGGGATGATGGGTAATTCGTCATGCACCAGCAGGGTCTCGGCCTGCTGGAAAAGTTGCTCACGTTTCTTCATATCGGTTTGTTGGTTGGCTTCGTTGATAAGCGCGTCGTAATTTCTGTTTTTCCAACCGGTCCGGTTATTGCCGTTGTTGCTGATGAAACATTCGAGAAACGTGTTCGCGTCGTTGTAATCGCCAATCCAACTGGAGCGGGCGGCTTCGTAGTCGAGATGTGAATACGAACTCAAGAGGACCTTCCATTCGACCTGCCGCAAATCCATCTGGATGCCCAGATTGTCGCGCCACATTTGCTGCAACTCGATGCCGATGTCCTGGTGGAGTTTGCTGCCGGCGCCCGCCGCCGCGTCGAACATGTATTCAAACCCCGGAAAACCTTTGCCGTCGGGATAACCGGCTTCAGCCAGCAATTTTCTGGCGAGCGCGGGGGCGTAGCCGAGTCCCGGAGGCGAGGTGTAATTCGCCGTCCAGGGCGGAACCAGCGTGCCCGCCGGCACTTCGCCGGCGCGCGTGATTTTTTTGACGATGAGTTCCTTGTCAATCGCCAGCGCGAGCGCCCGGCGGACGCGCGGGTCGTCAAACGGCTTTTTCGTCACATTCAACCGGATGAAATAGGTGCCCAGATAATTGAACGGATGAAAATCGGGGCGTCTCCGCAACACGTCCAGCAGTTCGCCGGGCACGAGCGTCCGGTCGAGCACGAGATCCGCCTGGCCGTTTTCATAAAGATTGAGCGCCGTGTCCGGTGAACCTAGCGGCAGAATGTCAATGATCTGCGACCGCGTGTTCGCCGCGTCCCAGTAAAGCGGATTCTTTTTGAGACGAACCTTGTCATTGGGCCGCCAATAGGCGAGTTCAAACGGCCCGCTGCCCGGCAAGGGTCTGGCCATCAGCCAGCGGTCGCCGTATTTCCCGATGACCTGGCGCGGCACGACGCTCATCACGGGCAAAGTGCATAAATCGAGAAAGAAGGCCGTTGGATGATTCAATTCCACGCGCACGGTGTATTTGTCCGGCGCGTGAACGCCCACAAGATCCGGGTCTTTGATCTTGCCGGTGACAAATGCCTCGCCGTTCTTCAAATAAAAAAATTCCCCGGCGTAATCGGATGCCGTTGCCGGGCTTGCCGCGCGCAGCCAGGAATAAACCACGTCGTCCGCTGTGATCGGCTCGCCGGTGGACCAGACCAGATTTGTGCGCAAATGAAATGTGTAGGTGCAGCCGTCCTGCGAAATGTCCCAGCTTTGGGCCAGACCGGGAATCGGCCGCGCTGTCTTTGGGTCAAGCCGCGTCAATCCTTCAAACAAACCGATGACTATGCGAAATTCCGGGATGCCGCTAATGATGGCGGGGTCAAGCGATTCCGGTTCGGCGTTGTTGATGATGGTGATGTCGGCGGGCGGTTCGCGGCGGATGCAGCCGGGCGTCAGAAGACAGAAGCTCGCAACCAGAGCACAGCAAACCATCATCATCCGCAGCGCGCCGCCGTTCCGCCTTCCGCCTTCCGCCATCTGACATCTGACCGGGGCGCGTTTCAAAATGGCATCTATTTTGGTTGCGGCGTTGCAGGCGCGCTGTCGGCCGGGATTGCGGGCAGGGAAGATGAATTACTGGTCGTCGTTGGCGCGACCGGCGGAGGTATGCTGGGCGGCACGCCAACCGGCATTTGCGTTTGTTTCTGTTCCACTGCCTTTTCAAACGCCGGGGAGTTGCTGCTATGGATGCTCTTTTGCACAAGACCAAGAATCAGGGCCGTCGCAAAAAAAATGCCCGTCGCCCATTTGGTGATTTTCGTCAGGACGTTGCCCGAACCCGCGCCGAACAGCGCGTCCGCCGCCCCGCCGCCAAAGGCCATGCCCACGCCTGCGTCTTTTTTGGGCAGTTGAACCAGCACCAAAAGAATCAGCAACACGCTGTTGAGGAACAACAATACCGTTAAAACTCCATCGATAAAATTCATGGCCGAATGTTAGATGGAATTCTTGATGATGTCAGCAAAACTTCGCGCCTCGAGCGCCGCGCCGCCGACCAG
>PLZL01000108.1:970-4018 GCA_003152145.1 Limisphaerales bacterium | reverse complement strand
GTGGACATCCCCGCGCCCGCCGACCCGTTTGACGCGGTCTGGAAAACGCCGCGGGAACTGCTCCTGTTTGACGCGCAGGCCAAGGCCTTTCGGCGCGTCAAGGTGCGCGGGCAAATCATCCATGCCGACGCGACGCAGATTTTTTTGGAACAGGACGGCGCGGGATTGCGGCTGCTGCCGGCGGACAAAACGGACGTGCGCCCCGGCGATCTGGTGGAAGCCGTCGGCTATCCCGACATCGGCAAAACCGCGCTGCTCTTGCGCGAAGCGCGCTTGCGCAAAACGGGCGTGGCGGCGCTGGTTGCGGCGAAAAAATTGACCGAATCCCAGTTGACGCGCGAAGATCTGGATTCAACGCGCGTGCGGGTTGAAGGAATATTGCTCGGCTCACATTTCGAGCAGGGCGCGCCGGTTTTGGAAATGCAATCCGGCACGCATTTGTATCTGGCGCGACTGGCGCGGCGGGATTCTGGCGAAGTTTCTCTGCGCGTCGGCAGCCAGCTTGCACTCGAAGGCGTCTATGTGAGCCGTGGTCCCAACCAGCGTTCGAGCACGGAAGCCGAATCGTTCGAGCTGTTGTTGAATTCCCCGGCGGACATCGCCGCGCTCTTGCAGCCGTCATGGTGGACGCTGCCACGGCTGTTGATTGTCGTGGGGATGCTGATGGTGATTTTGGTTTTCTCCGTCATTTGGATCACGCAGTTGCGCCGGTTGGTGGAACAGCGCACCGCGCAACTCCAGCGCGAAACCCATTCGCGCGAACGCGTCGAACGCCAGCACGCGCTTGAAGCCGAACGCTCGCGCATCGCGCGCGATCTGCACGACGACCTCGGTTCGGGTCTCACGGAAATCGGCGTGCTCGCCAGCACTGGCCAGCGCGCACAAACGGAGGGCACGAGTGTTCATGCGGATTTGTTTCACACGATTGCTGGCAAGGCGCGCGCGCTGATTGCCGCCCTGGATGTCATCGTCTGGGCCGTGGATCCGGAAGACAACTCGCTGCAATCGCTGGCGGATTACTTGAGCGGCTTTGCCGGCGAATACCTGTCCCATTCCGACATCGCCTGCCGATTCAAGGTGCCGGTCACGTTTCCATCAGTCACACTGGACGGGCAGGTGCGGCACGGCCTGTTGATGGTGGTCAAGGAAACGCTGAACAACATCGTGCGCCACGCGGATGCCACCGAAATCGAATTTCGTATGGCGGTCGCTGACGGCGCGCTGGACATCGCCATCGCAGACAATGGCAGGGGTTTTGAAGGCGCGGCGGAAAGGGACGGGCACGGATTGAAAAATCTTTCCGCCAGGCTGACCAAGCTGGGCGGCAGTTGTCTCGTGGAATCGCAGGCCGGCGGCGGCACCACCGTCAAAATCCGCCTGCCCCTGCCCGCGCCGGCCGGGATGAAGGCCAATTCCGCCGGAGATTGACATACGACGTTTGACTGATTTTGGATTGTCGGGAATGTTCTAGAATTGTCACCAAGCTCTTGAACCCATCATGGCGTTCACGGGGAAATTGATGACATGCCCGCCCAATTAGTGCAAAATGTTGGCGAAAGCTTGATGACGAAAGTTGCCATTGTTGAGGACAACGCCACGTTGCGCCAATACCTCGCGGAGTTGATCGGCGGCACGCCGGGACACCGTTGCGTGTGCGTCTGCGCCTCCGCCGAGGAAGCGTTGGTCCAAATCCCCGCCCATCGTCCCGACGTGGTGTTGATGGACATTCATCTGCCGGGCGAATCCGGCATCGCCTGCACGGCGCGGCTCCGGGAGAAAATGCCCAACCTGCAGGTGATCATGCTGACGGTTTACAAGGACATCAAAATGATTTTTCAGGCGCTCAAGGCCGGGGCGTGCGGTTACGTGCTGAAGCGCTCGGACGAAAAGGAAATTCTGGCCGCCATCGCCGAGGTGCGCACCGGTGGCGCACCCATGACCAGTGAAATCGCCCGGATGGTGGTGCGTTCGTTCTTGGAATCGCCGGCCGTTCCCGACCCCGCGGGCACGGACCAATTGTCGGCGCGCGAACTGGAACTTCTCGCGTTGCTGGCGGAAGGCTTCTCCAACAAGGAAATCGCCTCCCGCCTGTTCATCAGCAACGCCACGGTGCGCACCCATTTGATGCATATTTACGAAAAACTGCACGTTCGCTGCCGCACGGAGGCGGCGGCCAAATATCTTCGTTCCAACCCCGCCGGCGCGCCATCGAAACCGGCCGTTGCGCATTGAGCCATGCTCCGGCGAAAATCATTTTTCGCTTTGATCCTTGCCGTTGCCGCCGGGATCAATGCAGCGGCGGCGGACACTAATTCATTGCCGTTCGTNNTCTGGGGATGGTCAAAGCCCGGCGACGCGATTCAAGTGGAAATTGCCGGGCATGTCGCAAAGGCCGCAACTGGAGCGGATGGTCGTTGGCAGGTGGAGATTCAGCCACCCGCACCCGGCGGGCCTTACACCATCAAGATTGATGGCGCGCAACACGTCGAACTACACGAAGTCCTGGTGGGCGACGTCTGGCTGTGCGGCGGGCAATCGAACATGGAACTTCCTCTCGAACGGACGAGAAATGGCACAAACGAAATCGCCGCAGCGAACCATCCGGAAATCCGGTTTTTCAAAGTTCAATCTCACACGGCCTATTCACCGGCGGCAATCCCGCAAGGCAATTGGAAAATTTGTTCGCCGCAAACGATTGCCGAAGACGGCGGGTTTTCTGCCGCTGCCTATTTCTTCGGTCGCAGAATTCAGGAAGACATTCACGTGCCGGTCGGATTGGTTGAAGATTGTCTGGGCGGCACGCCGGCGGAAACCTGGACCAGTCCGGATACCTTGCATCGGTTGAAGGATTTCGACGCGCAGTTGGCCGAGATGGAGCGGCTGAAAGCCAAGGGCGGACAGGCATATGGCAATTACATCATGCCTTGGTATGACGATTACGACATCGGCTTGAAAAACAATTGGATGGCAACGAATTCCGACGATTCAAGTTGGAAGACCGTGCAAATTCCCGGCGGCTTCCGGGAATTGGGTATGCCTGACACGCCG
>PLZL01000108.1:0-920 GCA_003152145.1 Limisphaerales bacterium | reverse complement strand
AGGTTTCATGAGCCAGCCCGACGCGCTGCGTCTAGTGCTGGGCGACGGCACAGTGATTCCGCTCGCGGGCGAATGGAAAGGCGCGTTGAGCGTTGACGCCCGACCGCCGCATCCGTTGCCGGTGGGTTTCGAGAACTGGCCAGTCATTCCTTCGGTTTTGTATCAAGGCATGTTGCAGCCGGTCGCGCCGCTCGCCATCTCCGGCGTCATCTGGTATCAAGGCGAAGCGAACGCCGACCACGCGTATCAATATCGAACGTTGTTGCCGGCGATGATTGGCGACTGGCGGAAATCGTTCGGTAAAGGCGACCTTCCGTTTTACATTGTCAGCCTGCCCGCCTTCATGCACCGCCAGAATCAACCGTCTGAATCCTCCTGGGCTGAACTGCGCGAGGCCCAGGCTCTGACTGCCAACCAAGTTCGCAATTCCGCGCTAGCAGTCACGATTGACACCGGCGATCCCGACAACATCCATCCGGCAGACAAAAAGATTGTCGGCGAGCGCCTGGCATTCTGCGCGCTGGCACAGCATTATGGCGAAAAAATTCCGTATCAAGGTCCGACATTCAAATCGTTTGAGCATCTGCCTGGCGCGCTAAAATTGCATTTCGACCACACCGACGGCGGATTGGTTTTTAAAAGCGGCACACTTGGAGAATTCTCAATCGCCGGAAAAGACCGCAAATGGCATTGGGCCGACGCCAAGATCGAAGGCGACACAATCGTGGTCTCGTCTCCAATGGTGCCTCAACCCGAGGTGGCTCGTTACGCTTGGCAATCCTATCCGGTAGCGACTCTTTACAACGGCGCGGGCCTTCCGGCGGTCCCGTTCCGAACGGATCATTGGCCCGAAATAACCGAAAGCCACGAGCCGGTGTCGCCCAAGTGACAAGCTCCACCACTTGTTGCGCCGCCGCCCG
>PLZL01000184.1 GCA_003152145.1 Limisphaerales bacterium | reverse complement strand
GAATCTAACCCAAAACAAAAGCACAAAACTATGAAAAAAACATTATCAATAATAACTGTCTTGTTCAGCGTCCTTTGGGGTGCGTTGCCGCCGGCCTCGGCAGCGACTCGTTACACCGAAAATTGGGGCACTGGCACTGCGGCGGCTCTTGGGAATGGCAGTCTTCCTAATTTCGGCTGGATTGGCATTGCCCAGTCGCAGACTGCGCAGCCTTATCTCGGAATATTCGCTGCCAGCCCGGCTCCGACCGACTCCCAACTGGGAACATTGCCCGCGAACACCGTTTATTTTAGCGGATTGACGGGCACTTCCCAAACCAATGGTCCTGGAATGTTTTATACTACTACAAATCTACCTACGCCTTTTGGCAGTGTCTTCACCAATCTTGATCCGGTGGCAATAACGAACCTGACGTTCAACGTGGAAGTCGTCAATGCCGGTGGAAACACGACCAACTATTTCGCAGTTTTTGTGGGAAGCGCGTGGTATGTGGCGCTCAATAACCCGCTGCCCGTTTCAGCCACTTATACCAATTGGACAATGGTTTATGTCACCAATGCAGCCGTTTGGAATAATCTGACCATAGACGGCAGCTTGACCTTTGTAACCATCGGTGGGACGGCGGGAGCAGATTTGTCCGGTCCCATCACCGGTGTTGGCATTGTTTCAATGAATAATACCAATATCACCGGCACCCCGGGATTAAATTATAACCGGATTGTTATTAATCAAGGCAAACAGGATTTTCCGGTGTCACCGGCAACCAACAGCACTCCGGCGACTCAACCCCTGGCTGTGTATGCCGGCGGCGCAGTAACTTTTGCTCCGGGGTTTGGGGGGACAGCGCCTTTGGTTTTCAACTGGCAGACAAACGGAGTTAATATAGGCACTGCTGCTAATATCCCCAGCGGAACGGGAAGTCATTATTTGGGTGCATCCACCACCAGGCTGACCATAACAAATATCACCGTTAATGATATTACCAATTTTTCGGTGGTATGCACCAACCTTTATGGAGCAGCCACAAACAGTGGTATTGTTGTATATGTCGTGCCTCCGCCTCCGGGTCTTTTGTATGCGGAAATATTTCCCACCGTAGGATTTGCCGGCAACAACAGCCTGGCCAATGTTGGCTGGGTGGGCATATCAACCGCCAACAGCGCAGGCGGGGCCGGTGGCGGCAGCGGTGTGTTCGCGAATAACGGTAATGGGAATAATCTGGTGCCCGGCACTTTTGGCGCTTCAACAGCCGATGAATTTACGTTTGGAACAAGTGCCTATGGAACCAACGCCTGCTATACAACGACTACCAATGACTTTGGGAATTCTGGCCTGCCATTCCCCGTTATCAACCCCGCCAGTTACCCCGCGGTAAGTTTCCAGTGCGCATTCGCCGCCGGTGGTCAGGGGCTTAATGGAGTGACGACTTATTGGATGGTGCAAATGAGCGATTCGGTTGGCGGAACAACAAATTGGTATTCCTCCAGCAGCCCCATAACGATACTCGGGGGTTATGCAACGAACCAATTTGCGTTCAGCACGGCGAAGACTAATTGGAACAATTTGACAATTACCGGGCAACTGGCTGCGCCGGGCAGCCAGCCGGCAAATGACTTGGCGGGCAATATCACCGGTGCCGGGTTGCTTTTTACTCACACTAAAAATTCAGGCGTGAATTTTCAGAATTTTGAAATCATTACCAATGCGGCTACGGTCTACGTGCCGAACATTGGTGTCAATTACCCCATTGATTTGGGTGTGCCTTCGGGAGGCGGCGCCAGCTTTGGCGTTGCCGTCTCAACTCCTTCGTCGCCGCCCTTCACTTACGGTTGGACGACGAACGGCGTCCCGGCTCATGATGGAGGCAGGGTTTCCGGCTCAACTACCGCCACATTGACCATAGCGAATGTAACTGCCAGTGACAACAATATGCAGATAGTCGCTTTTGTCACCAACTCTGCCGGCTTTGATGAAAGCGACAGCGGCACTGCTTATGGACAGGCCACCACACTGACCGTAACCAATCCTCCCGTCGGTCTGGTTTATTCGGAACAGGTTCCCTTTGTCGGCCCGGTTGGCGGCAACTATTCGATCGGCAGCATCGGCTGGGCGGAAGCGGTTTCCGGCACTCCATTTACCGTCTTCCGGCGTGGCACGGCTGGAACCACCAGCCAAGGTGACGGAGCGGTCTTTGCCTTCCTGGGAAGCGCGAATACGACCGTGTATTACACGACATCGGCCACGGACACCAACCAGTCCGGACTGCCATTTCCGAACATCAATCTGGCGTCTTATACGAACCTGGCCTTCTCAGTGGATATTGCGCCAAACTCGGCGTCTTCGACTAACGTCACTGCATACCTCGCGGTGCAGCTCAATGGCGCCAATTGGTATGTTGCCACGACTCCCCTGCTGGGGCCGAATGCCGCCTCGAACTCGGTCTACTCCACTTACACGATGGCCTTTAATCCCACCGCCGCGCTTTGGAATAACTTGACCGTAACCCCGGGCACGGGTGGGACGATCGGGTCAGCGGCGGCCAGCAAATTGAGTGGCGTGATGACTGGAGCTGGACTGGTGTTTGTCACCGTAAATAACGGAGGAACCTTTAACTTCGATAACTTCATAATTACGGGGACCGGAATTGGCGGCATCAATGCCAGCCTGCTGGCGAACGGCAACGTCAACCTGTCGTGGGTCGGCAACCCGGCGGTCAACCTGCAGAGCACAACCAATCTGACCACTCCGAACTGGCAGGATGTTGTGCCCAGCACCTTGGGGCTTTATTCGCTCCCGGTGTCTGCCACCAACCCACCGCAGAAGTTTTTCCGGNNTGTTTTTTGGCGCATTGGTTGTTCTTTAGCGGGCTTATAGCAAGTGAACCGTGTTCTGGTTATGATTGGATTGGATTTGCGGAAAATTATTCTGGCAGCGTGCCTGGCCATGTTTGCCCCGGCGATTGCCGCTGCGGACAGCCAGACCATCACCATTGCCAGTCCGCAGCCTCCGGTGACCGAAGGTTATAAAATGGGCGAGGCGCGCAATCCTGACGGTGCCACGCTGACGCTGGACAGCAACAGCCTGCTGCTCAACGGCAAACCGTGGACGCCTGTCATGGGCGAATTCCATTTCGCGCGTTACCCGGAAAATGAGTGGCGCGAGGAATTGCTCAAGATGAAGGCCGGCGGTATTGACATCGTGTCCACTTATGTTTTCTGGATTCATCACGAAGAGATTGAAGGACAATTTGACTGGTCAGGGTCGCGAAACCTGCGCCGCTTCATTCAAACCTGCCAGGAAGCCGGTTTGAAAGTATTTGTGCGGTGCGGTCCATGGGATCACGGCGAAGTGAGAAACGGTGGTTTCCCGGATTGGCTGCTGACCAAAGGCTGGAAATTGCGCTCCAACGACACCAATTATCTCAACAAGGTAAAAATCTTTTATGACCAGATCGCCAGACAGTTGGATGGATTGTTCTGGAAAAATGGCGGGCCGGTCATTGGCATCCAATTTGAAAATGAATACAAAGGTCCCGGCGAACATTTAGCAACGCTCAAACACATGGGGCAGGAAGCGGGTCTTGATGCGCCGATCTACACGCGCACCGGTTGGGATCAACCTTCAGGCGGCATGCCATTCGGGGAATTAGTTCCGCTCTATGGCGTCTATGCGGAAGGTTTTTGGGATCGGAAGCTCACGCCCATGCCGGCCGGCTATTGGAAAGGGTTTCATTTTTCAAAATTCCGCGTGGATGACGCCACCTATGTCGAACTTCCCGGCGAAGGTGGCACCTTGGATCCGTCGGACGTTGACCAATACCCGTATCTTACCTGCGAGATTGGCGGCGGCATGATGAACAGTTACCATCGGCGCATCCTCGTCAATCCCAATGACGCCGAGGCGACCACGCTCATCAAGCTCGGTTCGGGCAGCACCTTGCTTGGTTATTATATGTATCACGGCGGTGTGAATCCCGAAGGCAAGCTGACCACCTTGATGGAGTCCCAGGACACAGGTTATTGGAACGATATGCCCGTGAAGAACTATGATTTCCAAGCGCCCCTCGGCCAATATGGTCAAATCCGCCTGCAATACCATCTCCTGCGCCGCCTCCATCTTTTTCTTCACGAATGGGGTTCGGCGCTGGCGGGAATGCCCGCAACCATGCCGGATCAACGCCCGCATGGAAAAAATGATTTTGACACCCTGCGCTGGAGTGTTCGCTCCGATGGAAAGAGCGGCTTCGTTTTCGTGAACAACTACCAACGCCTTCAAGATATGCCGCCGAAGAAGGATGTGCAGTTCACAATCCATCTTCCTTCCAGTTCACTCACCTTTCCGCAAAACCCGGTGACCATTCCGTCCGGTGCCTGCCTGATCTGGCCGTTCAATCTCGATCTTGGTCAGGGCGTCCGGCTGGTTTGGGCCACTGCGCAGCCGCTGACCGCCGTTGATGATGGCAATGTGCGCACCGTCTTTTTTTCAGAAACCGAAGGCGTTCCCTCGCAATTTGCGTTTGAAAAAAACGGTCCGGTTGTCGAAGCTCTGACCGGTCAGCTCACGCACGGCGAAAACGTCAACCTGCTCCACGACATAAAATCCGGCACAAAGGTCGCCGCGAGGATGCGGCTGGCTGACGGACATTCCATCCAGATTGTTGTGCTTGACCAAAAAACTTCCCTCGCCATTTGGAAAGGAAACTTGCAGGGGCGCGACCGGGTGTTTCTTACTAAAGCCGGCCTCATTCTTGATGGAGATAGTTTGCGCCTCACCTCCACCGCTATTGCCGACCTCAATGTAGCCATATATCCGGCACCGGCTTCGCTCACATCCAACGGCAGCGATCTCGCACACAAAACCGACGGCGTCTTCCAGCGCTTTAGTCCTCATGCCCCACGAGCGGTCAAACTCAAAGCCACCTTCAAAAGCGTGCAAGCCGCCGGACCGCCACGGGAAATTCCCATCGGCAAAATCGAGCAGCCCGTGACGACCGCACCTCTGGATTCGGACTTTGAAAAAGCGGCGGTCTGGCGCGTCAAAATCCCGGGAGGCGTTGACCTCGGCACCGATCCCATTCTTCGCCTTCATTACACCGGCGATGTTTCCCGCGTGATGTTGGACGGCAAGTTTATCACCGACGATTTTTACAACGGCAACGCTTTTGACATCGGCCTGCGCCGTCATGCGCCAGACATTCTCAATGGCGACCTCTGCATCGCCATTCTCCCTCTCCGCAAAGACGCGCCTATTTATATGGCCGAAAAAGCGCGACCGCATTTCGGCAGTGCTGACAGCGTGGCTGCCCTACAACGTATCGAAGTCATTCCTCGTTACCAATTGGAACTCACAGCCCGCTGAAAAGATGACCCAACTGGAGTTATGGGCTGGCAAAGTAAAAATATCGCTGAAATATCGTCCGAAACCGGGCCGAGGCGTCTGCGATAACTGCCTATGGCATCACTGATGTCTTGACTATAAGACGGTTGCGTTTTATGTCAAAGAAGTCCATGAAAAGTGCCATTCACGCCACATTCGTTCTCGCGGCATTGCTCACTACGGTTGGCCCCGCCAGCGCTGAAACCAACACCGTCGCGTTCGACAAACCCGTTTCCTTTTACAAATGGACGTTGAAAGAAATCAATCCCGACCTTCCTTCCGACTGGACTGGATATGACTTTCTTGTCATTGAATTTCGCGCGTCATCCAATCAACGGTTTGAAATCGGCTTGAAGATGTCGCCGAAATCCGTTTCCAAGCGCATTCATCCTTATCCCGGCGTCTGGGTGCGCGCTTCAATTCCACTTCGCTTCTACCGGCAGGGACTTGGCAACGGCTCCGACCTGGCCGCGACGGTGAATCAGCCGCGCAATTCATATTGGATCAACATCGAAGCTGGCGGCTATGGTCCGACAACCAACGTGCAAGGCATGAGCGTGACCATGCGCTATCCCACCGGCTCGCCAAAACTAGAAATCCGTTCCGTCACGCTCGCCACGAACGATCCCGGCGACGCCGTGCTGGAAGGCAAACCGCTGATTGATGAATTCGGTCAATACATTCACGCCGATTGGCCCGGCAAAGCGCACACCGAAACTGAACTGAAAAAAGCGTGGACGGCTGAAGCCGATGCCCTCAAACAGAACGCCACCTTTCCCGACCGTGATGCCTATGGCGGTTTCGCTTCCACGAAAGCAAAGGCCACGGGATTTTTCCGCGTCGAACAAATTGCCGGGCGTTGGTGGTTCGTCACGCCGGATGGACATCTTTTTTATTCGACCGGCGTCAATGGCATTGGAACTGGCACCGGCACGCGTGTCACAGGACGCGAAGATTTATTCGCCACCATACCGACGCCATTGCCCGGCGTCACAAATGCTTTTGGCGGACGCGGACAAGGCGGTGGCAGGCAGGCAAACTTTTACGGCGCGAATCTTCAGCGCCGCTNNACGTCCTACGGCACCGGCTTGAGTGATGTGCTGGACAAAACTCCGCTCAACAAACCCTACGTCATCACCCTGCGCGGTTTTCAGACCGGCAACTTGATCATGGGTTTGCCGGATGTTTACGCGAAAGATTTTCAACAACAAGTTGAAGCCGTGGCGACGCGCCAGCTCACGCCGCACAAAGACGATCCCTGCCTGCTCGGATATTTTATCGGCAACGAACCACCGTGGCCGGGACGTGAGAGCCAGTTCGTTGATCTCGTTCTTCAAGGCGAGACTTCGGAGATGCAGAAACGTTTCAAGGACGAACTGGCAAAAGGCGACACCCCTGAACGCCGCCGCCAACTCGTGCTGGACGCCTTCGCGCGTTACCTCGACGTCATCAACGCCGCCGTCAAAAAGGCCGACCCGAATCACCTCAACCTCGGCATCCGTTTCGGCGGAACTCCGCCGGACTACGTCATCGCACTGGCGACGGGCTTTGATGTTTACAGCCTGAACAAATATCGCTGGGAGCCGCCGCCCGATTACCTCGCGAAAATTTACTCGCTCGTCCACAAGCCGATGCTCATCGGCGAATTTCACATCGGCGTGCCGGGTCGCGGTATGGCCCCCGGTCTGGTGCAGGCGATGAGTCGGGAGGAATGCGGCGTCGCATATCAATACTACGTCGAGCACGCCGCTGCGCATCCCGAAGTCATCGGCACGCATTGGTTTCAATGGATTGATCAGCCCGCGCTCGGTCGTAACGACGGCGAAAATTACAACATCGGCTGGGTGGATGTCACCGACCGCCCTTACGACGAGCTTGTCGAAGCCGCCAAAGTCACGCACACACGCCTGCTCGACATTCATCTGGGAAAAATTCCGCCCACCAGTCGCATGGCTAAAACATCCGAAGTCGGCACGCCTGACGAACCGCAGCAGCTCGGCCTTCCGGCCATCCAATAAAGATTGCATGCAAACCATCAACCTGTTTCGTCCATGAACCACCGCTTAATTTGTCAGGCGCATTTTGATACTGCCACTGAAGTTTCGTCTCCCTCTCCCCGCGACGCAGGAGTGGGGAGAGGGGCTCCCCAGAAAAGTCGCGCCTCCTCTCACCAGCCCTCTCGTCCATCGGATGGCGGAGAGGGAGTTTTCCGGAGCGCGGGTCTGACCGCATTTTTCTTCGCCGCAGCAATCTTTATCCTCCCGCAATCCGTTTTCTCCGCCGACTCCGTCACGTTGCGCGAAGTGGACGAAGTCATCCCGACTTACAAATCCGGCCCGCCCGAACCGAACCCGATGTTTTATTTTGGCCGCGACTCGCAGGGCGCGGAAGGCCGCATCTATCCGTATCCGCTCTACGACAATCTCACCAACGTCCGCAGCGAGCAGTCGTATCATCTGATTTATCTCGAAAACGAATACGTCAAAATCGCCATCGCGCCGGAGATCGGCGGACGGCTTCTCTCCGCGCTCGACAAGACCGACAACTACGACTTTATCTATCACCAGCACGTCATCAAGCCCGCACTCATCGGCCTCATCGGCGCATGGATTTCCGGCGGCATCGAGTGGAACATCCCGCATCATCATCGCGCCAGCACGTTTTTGCCGGTGCAATATCGCACGGAGGAAAACGCTGACGGCAGCAAAACCGTCTGGGTCGGCGAACTTGAAGTGCGCCAGCGCATGTGCTGGGCGGTCGGCTACACGCTGCGTCCGGGCAGTTCGGTTCTCGAGTGCTCCGTGCGCATCATCAACCGCACGCCGCTCCCGAACTCCATGCTCTGCTTCGCAAACGTCGCGGTGAGCGCCAATGATAATTATCAGATCATTTTTCCGCCCGACACACAGTGGGTCACCTATCATGCCAAACGTGATTTCGCCGCATGGCCGATTGCCAGCGGACGTTACAATGGCACGGATTTCGGCGCGGGCACCGACGTGAGCTGGTATAAAAACCACCAGGCCGCGAACTCCATGTTCGCATGGAACTACTGGGACGATTTTTACGCCGGTTACGACCACGGCAAGGAAGCCGGCACGATGAGCATTGCCGACCATCACATCGTGCCCGGCAAAAAATTCTGGACGTGGGGCAACGGCCCGCGCGGCAAGATGTGGGATGACATCCTCACCGACACCGACGGTCCGTATATCGAACTGATGGTCGGCGCTTACTCGGACAACCAGCCGGATTATTCGTGGCTGCAACCTTTCGAGGAACGCTCCTTCACGATGAACTGGTATCCGTTCCGCGACATCGGCGGCGTGAAAAATGCGAATCTCGAAGCCGCCGTGAATCTCGAAGTCACGAATGGCACTGCAACATTCGGTTTCTACACGACAAAAGAATTTCCACACGCGACCGTGCGACTCAAAGCGGGCGGCAAGATTCTGCTCGAAGAAAATATTTCCATCAATCCGGCAAAGCCCTGCAGGAAACAGGTCGCCATCCCCGCTAGCGTGGATGAACACGACGCGCGCGCCTCGCTCTCCGTGGACGACCGCGAACTCGTCGCCTATTCACCGTTGCGCCTGACGCCCACACCGCGGCCCGCAATCGTCACTCCGCCGGTCGCGCCGCAGGACTTGACAAATGACGAGGAACTTTTTCTCACTGGCCTGCGCATTGACCAGTTCCACGATCCGAGACTTGATGCCGATCCATATTGGGATGAAGTCTTGAAGCGCGATCCGGGCGACACCGAGGCGAACACCGGCCTGGGTTTGCTTGATTTGCGCGACGCGAAGTTTGCCTCCGCCGAGCAGCATTTCCGCAAAGCGCTCGAGCGGCTCACGGCGAAATACACCTCGCCGAAAAATGCCGAGCCGCTCTACTACCTCGGCGTCGCGCTCGCGGCGCAGGGCAAAACCGACGAAGCCTTCGACGCCTTTTTCAAAGCNNGCGCGGTGATTTTGTCGCCGCGCTGAATTATGTGAACAGTTCGCTCGACGCCAATGCGCTCAACGTGCGCGCCTACGGATTGAAATCCGCCGCGCTCCGCCATCTCGGTCGCGCGGACGAAGCGCGCGAAGTCCTCGCGTTCGCAGCACACAAGACAGACCCGCTCGACGTCCGCCTCATAGCCGAGCATTGGCTTCTCACCCGCAACAAATCCGTCGCGAGCCAATTATTCACAACCCTCAATACATTTACCGCCACGGCGCAGGAAATTGCCGCCGAATTTTCCAGCGCCGGTCTCTGGAGCGACGGCACGGAAGTTCTCGTGCAATGCATCGCCGCCGCGCCTGATAGATCCAAAGTCTCGCCGATGGTTTATTATTACCTCGGCGACTTCGCCGAAAAGCTTGGTGACACCGCCAAAGCCGCCGGTTATCGCAAGCAGGCGATGGCGCAATCGCCGGAATATGTTTTTCCATTTCAATCTGAAGCCATTGTGGTGCTGCGTGATGCGATGACGGCAAACCCGTCGGACGCGCGCGCGCCTTATTATCTCGGTAATTTGCTTTTCGACTGGCAACCCGCCGAGGCGATTGCACTCTGGGAAAAATCCGCCGCGCTCGATCCGAATTTCCCAATCATATGGCGCAACCTTGCGCAAGCCAACTCGCACAAGGATGATGAAGAGTCGCGCGCGAAGGCAATTTCATATCTCGAAAAAGCCGTGGCGCTCGATGACAATTACCCGGATCACTACGCGGAGCTGGATCAGCTTTATCAGGCCGCCGGCGCGCCCGTGAAGAAACGTCTGGCGCTGCTTGAGCAACACCAGCAGACGGTCGTAAAAAAAGACGAAGGATTGGCGGCATTGATCGGCCTCAAAACCTTTGTCGGAAAATCCGACGAAGCCATCGCGCTCCTGCAAAGCCGGACGTTCAGCCTCTGGGAAGGCGGCACACGGTTCAACACCGGCGAAGCCTGGGCGGGCGCGCATCTTGTGCGCGGCCTGCAACGCTTCAGCGCGAAACAATTCCGCGACGCGCTCGCNNCGCATCAGCCGGAACTTGCTTATTGGACCGGTTGCGCGAACGACGCGCTCGGCAATCAGGAACAGGCCCGCCAATCGTGGACAACCGCCACGATCATCCCGCCCAGCGGGACGCCGGCCACCGGCAATCGTCGCGGCAATCCGCTCGCCGCACGCGCCGGTCGCTACTTTCAGGCGTTGGCATTTCAGAAGCTCGGTCAGAACGACAAGGCCGAAACGATCTTCCACGAACTCGTGGTCGCCGGAACTGCCGGGCTCAAATCCGCCGACGATAACACAGCTTCCTTTTCACCGCAGCCCGCGAACTTGCGCACAGCGAATGCTCATTACATCACCGGCCTCGGCTACGCCGGTCTTGGCGAAAAAGAAAAAGCCCGCGCAGAATTTTCTGCCGCGCTCGCGGCTTCACCGGATCATCTCGGCGCAAAAATCGCGCTCGAACAACTCAACATGCCATGAAAATATTCACGCCTGTTCTCATCACCGTTTTGTTCGCTGCATCCGCAGGCGCCGCGTTACCGGCGCAAACCACCTTTACCGGTGCGAAATCGGAGCACACCTGGCCGCTCGTGGAGCTCAACGCGGAACTTCCCGCCGACTGGACGCCCTACGAATTTCTCGTGATTGAATTCAAGGCGTCGTCGTCGCAACGATTTGATCTCGGCCTCGAAACACCGGGTGGCCGCTATGCGAAACGCATCGGGCCGTTCGCCGGCGTGTGGGTGCGCGCCGCGATTCCGTTGCGGTTTTATCGCCAGCCGGCGGGCAACGGCGTTGATCTGGCCGCAACCTTCAATCAACCGCGCAATTCATATTGGATTAACATTCACAGCGACGGTTACGGTCCGTTGACCAATGTGACGGCGTTGACTGTCGTGATGGATTATCCCGTCGGCTCCCCCACGCTGGAAATCCGCTCGGTCACGCTCGCGACGAACGATCCAGGCGATGCGGTGCTCGAAGGCAAACCGCTTGTGGACGAGTTCGGCCAATACACCCACGCCGAGTGGCCGGGCAAGGCGCATTCGCTCGATGAATTGAAGAAGAATTGGGACGCGGAAGAGGCGGTGTTGCGAACGGCGACGTTGACGAACCGCGATGCTTACGGCGGTTTTTTGGAAACGCACGCGAAGGCCACCGGATTTTTCCGCGTTGAACAAATTGCTGGAAGCTGGTGGTTTATTGATCCCGACGGTCATTTGTATTATTCAACCGGATTGAATGGCGTCGGGGTCGGCGCGGGCACGCGCGTCGAAGGCCGTGAGGATTTGTTTGCCGCATTGCCGCCGCCAAATCCTGCGCCGGTCGCGCCGGGCGCCCGTGGTCGCGGGTTCGGCGGTTCGTTTTACACTTGGAATCTGCAACGTCGTTTTGGCGACGATTGGCGGAACAAATGGGCGGAGTTGACGACGCAGCGGTTGACCGCGTGGGGCTTCAACACGATGCACAATTGGGGCACGACGAACCTGGCCGAGCCGCGCGTGCCTTACGCGTTCATGATGCGCGGCTGGCAGACCGGCAATTCCATCATGGGAATGCCCGATGTTTATGCGAATGATTTCGCGCGGCGCGTGGACGAAGTTGCCGCAAACCAGCTCGAACCGCGCAAGAACGATCCGTTCATGCTCGGCTATTTCATCGGCAACGAACCGCCGTGGCCGGGTCGCGAAAGTTTGTTGTGCGACGCGATTCTCGCCGCGCCGCCCAGTGAAATTCAAAAGCGGCTGAAAACTTTTCTGGCCGACGGCGACACGCGCGCGCGGCGAAAAGAATTCGTGCTCGCGGCATTTCAAGTTTACCTCGACACAATCAACGCCGCTGTTCGCATGCACGACACAAATCATCTCAATCTCGGCATCCGCTTCGGCGGCGGGCCGGGCGACGACGTGCTCAAAGCCGCTCGCGGCTTCGATGTTTTCAGCGTGAACATTTATCGCTACGCGCCGTCGCGTGAGACATTCGATCACATTTATTCGCTCGTTCAGAAACCGATTCTCATCGGCGAATTTCACATCGGCGCGCCGGAACGCGGTCTGGCGCAGGGGCTGGTGCAGGCGATGAATCAGGACG
>PLZL01000167.1 GCA_003152145.1 Limisphaerales bacterium | reverse complement strand
GGCGGTTTGCGCAGGCGCAGCACGATATCGCCGGAACTGATGAGCGCCTTGCGGTCAGTGGTGATCGTCGCGCCGGCTTTGGTGTAGGCCTCGTCGGGAAATCCGGCGGCGGTGCCGAGGCCGGCCTCGACTTCAACTTGTGCGCCAAGCTTGACAAGCTTGCCTGCGGCGTCCGGCGTTAGCGGCGCGCGGGTCTCGCCCGGTTGTATTTCTTTTGGAACTGAAATTTTCATTGCTCGAAATTCGTGCGGCGTAACATATCAGAACCCGGCCAACACGAAACTCAAATGTTGTCTTTTCCCAAGCATCCTTTGGCGTGCCTAATTGGGTGGATGAATAATCCTTTGCGATTTCAACCGGCGGCCGATTTAACAGCCTTAATCGAAACCATGCAGCTGAACTTCACATCGTTTGCGTGTCCAGCCGCGTAGGACCGGCGTCGCGCCTGTCTCCATTTGAAAAATCCATCCTCCGCCCAATGGCTGCCGTCACGCTGAAGAATATGTAAATTTGTCCCGGCTGAATGAAATTGGAGACAGGCGCGACGCCTGTCCTACGGCATGGGGCCGGCTTAATGAATGAGCGCGCCGGGCTGTTAAACCCACTTTACCTCCGCCGGCGGCTGGTAGTTTTTCAGCCGTTCCAATAATTGTTCCGCATTGTCCTCCACCATCACCAGTTCGCGGTGCCGGGGTCGGATGAACCCTTCGCGCGTCGCGTGGTCGAAGAATTCCAGCAGCCCGCGGTAAAATCCCGCCGCATCGAGCAGGCCGAACGGTTTCCGGTGGTAGCCAAGCTGGCTCCACGCCAGGACCTCGCAGAATTCCTCAAAGGTGCCGTAGCCGCCGGGCAGCGCAATGAAGCCGTCGGCAAGTTCGGCGATGAGCGCCTTGCGTTCGTGCATGTTTTTCACCACGCGCAAGTCGGGCAGTTTCTCGTGAACGACCTCCTTGATGACCATCGCCCGCGGAATCACGCCGATGACGTGGCCGCCGTGCCGCAACGCCGCGTCCGCGACGATGCCCATCAAGCCGACCATACCGCCGCCATAAACCAGTTCAATTTTTTCGCGCGCGAGCAATTCGCCGAGCCGCTCGGCCGCCTCGGCATAGGCCGGACGCGCACCGTGATTGGAACCGCAGAAAACAGCAATGCGTTTCATCGTTTTTTGGTATTTTCCGGTATTTTCAACAGGCGTTTTGGCCCTTGCACGGCGGCCGGATTTTTGGAAGGCTCATCCATAGTCGGCTGAAAGTAGACAAAATGTTGCGAACGGCGTCAAAACTTTTTCCGGCCATGAGTATGACCGATTGTCTCCTATCAGAAATAGCCAACATCGGCCTCGGCTAATATTGATGTTTGGCAGTTTGATCTCACGAATAAATGAAAAGACTCCTTCCAGAAGCCATCGTTGTTTGCGCCATACTATTGGTCGTTAGTTACGGCTTCGCCCAAGCTTGGACGAAAACCAGTGCCATCGCTTACGCGGTGTCGTCCATAGCATTATCTGCCGATGGGAAAATCATATCGTCTGTCGGTTCGGCTACGCCAGTTGTTTCAACCAACGGAGGCGTTACTTGGACTCCCATTACCCCAGTCACAAATATTGGTCATATTGCTTCATCGGCAGATGGAACCAAATTGATAGGTGTTACTGATTTAGCCGATCATGTCTATGTTTCAAAGGATTCGGGAAAATCTTGGAACCCGGCTGGTTCACTCATTCAGAATTGGCGGGCTTGTGCTATTTCGGCGGATGGAAGCAAACTTTTCGCGGCTGTAAACGGCGGATTGATTTTTACCTCCACAGATTTTGGGACAAATTGGGTCTCTATGGGTGCGCCGAGCAATTCTTGGACATGCCTCGCCTTGTCCGCAGCCGGAACCATACTCGCTGCGGGTGCTCAAAATGACAGAATTTACATAACAACTAATTCAGGAGTGCCAAAGCCGTCAACAGGTTCTCCCAGTAAGTCTTGGTTAGCCATCGCTTCCTCAGCCGATGGAAGTCATATGGTGGCGACCGGCAGCGGTGGCACCTATACTTCTACCAATTCAGGTGGCACTTGGAGGTCATCTAGTATCACCGGCGTCTCAGCGGCATCGTCAGCGGACGGCATCAAATTAATCATCTGCAACAATTATTTTGTGTATACTTCGACCAATTGTGGAATCAATTGGACAACAATTTCACCCAGCGGATATTGGTTTTCTGTTGCTTCATCAGCCGATGGGGGAGAGTTGCTGGCTGGTGAAAATCAGGGGATTTGGATTTGCCACGCAACGCCGTTCCCACTATTAAACATTACGCTTGCAGACACGAATCTTGATCTCTCGTGGCTCGTGCCTTCCACGAACTTGGTGCTGCAACAAAGCCCTGACTTGATTTCGTGGTCAAGCGTTACAAGCACGCCCGCGCTCAATTTCACCAACCTGCAAAACCAAGCAACTTTCCCGGCGACCAATGGCATCGGTTTTTTTCGTCTGGCAACTCCCTGATTATGAAAACGACAACACCGCCCCTATGGAAATAGGCCGCATAGTTCCTTTTCAAGTTTTGAACACCGTTCGCACCGCCGCAATGAACGCCCGGATTTTTGCGTGATCCTTTTTCCCCGGTGAGCTTTCCACTCCGCTGGAAACATCCACGCCGAAGGGCCGGACTTTGCGAACGGCATCGGCGACGTTCTCCGGCGTTAATCCGCCGGCGAGAAAAACCGGCTTGCCGAACTTTTGCGCTTCAATCGCCAGATTCCAGTTGAATTTCTCGCCCGTGCCGCCGCGCGCTACCGGTGAGAAAGCATCGAGCAAATACGCGTCGGTTTGAAATCGGGGCAACTCCTTCAGCGATTCCACGTCGCGGATGCGGAACGCCTTCATGCTCATCAGGCCGAATTGTGTGCAGAATTCCGGCGGCTCGTCGCCGTGAAATTGCAGCAGGCTTAAATTGCATTCGGCGATGGCTCTTGTGACGAGGTCTTCGTCCGCGTTCACAAAAACGCCGGCGCGCATCACGAAGGGCGGAAGCTGTTTTGAAATTTCCGCCGCGGTTTTCTGCGAAATGTGCCGCGGGCTTCCTTCGTAAAAATTAAAGCCCAGCACTTCCGCGCCCGCCGCGACGGCGGCCTGCGCGTCGGCGAGGTTCGTGATGCCGCAAATTTTTACCCGCGTGCCCATTTCTGATTTACGATTGATGATTTACGATTGACGCGCAATTTCAAAACGCCGAACGCTTTGCGCGTTTCGCGGCTTTTCAGCCGAGCAGGCGGCTGACTACCTGGAAAACGATGAACGCGGCGACATAGGCGAGGCCGGTCATGTAGGCGATCTGGAACAGCGGCCATTCCCAACTGTTGGTCTCGCGGCGGACGACGGCCTGGGTGGAAAGGCATTGCGCCGCCAGAATGTAAAACACGAGCAGGCTCAGACAGGTGGCGGTGGTGAAAACCGGCGTGCCGTCCGTGCGTTTCGAGCGACGTAGTGTGTCGTAGAGCGACGTGCGGTTGTTGTCGGCGGCGTCTTCGCCAACGCCATAAACGATGGCGAGCGTGGACACGATGACTTCGCGCGCGGCGAACGAACTGAAGATGCCGATGCCGATCTGCCAGTCGTAGCCCAGCGGCCGGATGACGGGTTCGATGGCGTGGCCGATGTGGCCGGCGAATGAATTTTGCAGCGAGTATTGAGCCGCGAGCCGTTTGGCGTCCGCCCGCATTTCGACGGCCTGCGTTGTCGCGCCGGATTTTTCAAGTTGCGCGGCCTGCGCGTTCATGGTGATGGCGGCGGCGGGCGGCTCGGATTTTGGATAATGCGACAGCGCCCACAAAACCAGCGAGATCGCGAGTATGATGGTGCCGGCCTGCTTCACGAAAATTTTCGCGCGGTCGAATGTGTGGAACAGCGCGGTGCGCAGGCCAGGCAGACGATAGGGCGGCAATTCGATCATCAGCGGTTTGCTGCCGCCGGGCAAAATGGTGTGCTTGAAAAGCAGCGCGCTTCCCAAGGCGGCCAGAATCCCAATGGCATAGGCGGAGGTGAAGATTGCCGCGGCCTTGAGCGGCGAATTTGGAAAAATCAGCGTCGTGACCATCGCATAGACTGGAATTCGCGCGGAGCATGTCATCAACGGCGTGATGAGGATGGTGACGAGCCGGTCGCGCGGATTTTCGATGACGCGCGTGGACATGATGGCGGGAATCGCACAGGCGTGCGCCGAAAGCATGGGCACAAACGCCTTGCCCGGCAACCCGAAGCGCCGCATGACCTTGTCCATTACAAACGCGGCGCGGGACAGGTAGCCGGTGTCTTCAAGCAGCGACAACGCGAAAAACAAAACGCAGATTTGCGGTAGAAAAACGAGGATGCCGCCGACGCCGGCGATGACGCCTTTCACAATCAGGCTTTGCAGGTCGCCTTCCGGCAGCAGTGTGGTGACGCCGTTTCCCACGGTCACAAACAGATGATCAATCAGATCCATCGGAATTTTCGCGGCCCAGAAAATCAGCGCAAAAATGACCAGCATGACGAGCTGGAACACGGCCACGCCCGCGACCGGATGTGTGACAATCTCATCAATTTTTTCCGTCCATGCCGACCGCTTCACCGCCGACGCGTCCATGACCTTCGTGGAAATTTTTTCCGTCCAATCATAGCGCGCCTGAAACGTGCAGCCGGTGCAGTTGCCGCAATTCGGCTTGCTGTGTTCCACGGCTTCGGGCATCGCGCCGCCGGCCAGCCGCCCGAGTTCGCGTTTCAATTCCTCGAGGCCCGCGCCGGTGCGCGCGGAAATGGGCATGACGACGCAGCCAAGTTCGGCGCGCATTTTTGGGACGTCAATGCGGATGCCTTCACGCTTGGCCATGTCCATCATGTTCAAGGCCACGATGACCGGGCGATCCAATTCGAGAAGCTGGCTGACCAAAAAAAGATTTCGTTCGAGATTTGTCGCGTCCACGACGACCAGCGCGGCGTCCGGGGTGGAATGTCCGTCCAGCCGGCCGCGCAACGCGTCGCTCGCTAGCTTTTCTTCGAGCGAGGTGCTGTCGAGGCTGTAAAGTCCTGGCAAGTCAACGACGACAACCTGCCGGCTGCCGAGATGCACGCGCCCGACCCTGCGTTCAACGGTGGTGCCGGGAAAGTTGGCGGTCTTGGCGCGCAACCCGGTCAGCGCGTTGAACAGCGTGGTCTTGCCCGCGTTCGGATTGCCGACCAGCGCGAGCGTGAAGGCGTGATGCGGCAGCGGCAGAGGAGGGCTTTTTTCTTCGCAACCACAGGCCGGCGCTGAATCGAATTTCCTGGCGTCGCTCATGTGCAGTCGTTTTCGCGCAGGGCGCAATGGCCGGGCAGGCAGACCTCGACGCGGACGCGCGCGGCGAGCGCGGCGGACAGGCCGAGCCGCGAGCCGAACACCCGTAGAATCAGCGGATCGCCGCCCTTGACCAGCTCAACGCGGCGGCCCACGCACACGCCGAGCATTTTGAGACGTTGCGTCTCCGCGTCTTCGGTTTCAATGCTCCGCACGACGGCGCAAACACGCGGCGGCAGCGCGTCGAGGCAAATCAACTTTTCCGGGGCATAGTCAATTGTTGTCACAGCCTGAGCAAAATAAGCTTTCCCGCCGGCATGTCAAACTCTCCGCGTGGGCAGGTTGACGCGAAAGAAACCGGTCTTGGGGTTGTTTCTTCCGTTGTTTTTCTGGCAGGCGGATATTTTTCGTGCCTGCCGCCGCCTGCTTTTTCCTCGTCGCCGGGGCGTGGATTTCTGAAAATGCGCCGATGCCGCAAACCATTTACTTCGATTACAACGCCACAACGCCGCTGGATCCGGCGGTGCTCAACGCGATGCTGCCGTTCCTCGGCGACGTTTGGGGCAATCCCTCCAGCGTCCATCACGTCGGCAGAAAAGCGCGGGCGCTGCTCGACGACGCCCGCGACCGCGCGGCAAAATTTCTCGGCGCCAGGCCCAGCGAAATCATTTTCACCAGTGGAGGAACCGAATCAAACAACCTTGCCGTTTTCGGCGCGGCGCGTTCGCTCGAATCGAAAGGCAAACATCTAATTTGCCCGGCAATTGAGCATCACGCGGTCTTGCATTGCTTCGATTACCTCGAAAGAAAAGAGGGATTTGAGGTCACGCGGCTGCCGGTGGATTCGGACGGCCGCGTTTCGCCGGATGATTTGAAAAGGGCGATCCGCCCGGACACAATTTTGGTTTCCGTGATGGCGGCAAACAATGAAATTGGCACGATTCTGCCCGTTGCTGAAATCGGCGCAGCCTGCCGCGAGCGCGGCATTGTTTTTCACACGGATGCGGTTCAATGGTTTGGAAAGGAGTCATTTGAAAACATCGGCCGGTTCAATGCGGATTTGGTTTCCGTCTGCGCGCACAAATTTCACGGACCAAAAGGCGCTGGACTGCTTTACGCGCAGTCGCCGTTGCATCCCGATCCGATTCTGTTCGGCGGCGGACATGAAAACGAGCGGCGCGCGGGCACGGAAAANNGTTCGCGGCGCGGACAGCATTGCGTTGCTGGCTGGATTGGATGTTGAAGGCGTTTGCGCTTCGAGCGGTTCAGCGTGTTCGGCGGGTTCGTTGGAGCCCTCTCACGTGATCGTTGCCACCGGCCGCCGTGATTCAGCGAAATCCCTCGTGCGTTTTTCCCTTGGCCGTGATTCCTCCACGGCAGAGGTTGATTTCGTCTGTGGCTTGCTGCCGGAGGTTGTCCGCCGGGCACAACTCGGAAAATAACGGGATCAATCTTTGTGAATGTCTTGTGATCTTTGTGAAGAACTTTACCTTTTCAATTTTACCAGCTTCTGTATCCTGACTTGCACCATGGTTCAAACTTTACAAAATGCAGTGGCAACCTTGACACGCGGAGTTGTTTGCCTTATTCACACCCCTTAATACGGTGAGTATTTTAACCTAAAAAGAATATTATTAAACGCACATGAACCTGACCATCACCAAGGAGCAAATTCTCGCCGGGCTGCAGGCCGTCCAAAACGTCGTCAGCACGCGCACCACGCTGCCGATTCTTTCCAACGTGCTGCTGCGCGCCGAAAAAGACCGCGTCGAGTTCACCGCAACGGATTTGGACGTGACGATTGCCTGTTCCGTGGAGGCCAAAGTGAAGAAACCCGGCGCCACCACCGTGCCGGTGAAAAAACTCTTCGGCATCACCCGCGAGTTGAACGGAAATGAAATTGACCTTGAGACCGACGAAAAAAACATCACAGCCATTCACTGCGGCTCGTCGTTCTATAAGATCCACGGGCTTGGGGCGGATGAATTTCCACCGCTGCCGAAGATCAAGGACGACAAAAAAGTTTCTCTCCCGCAAGAAACCGTCAAGGCGATGATGCGCAAAACTTCATTTGCGGTGTCCTCGGACGAATCCCGCTACGTGCTCAATGGCATCTTCATCAGCCTCAAGGATCATAAAATGACGCTGGTGGCCACCGACGGGCGCCGGCTTGCGCTCGTGGACGAGGAAGTGGACATTTCCGAGAAAAGCAACGGCGAATTCATCGTGCCGGCGAAAGCGGTCACAGAATTAAACCGGTTGATGCAGGACAAGGGCGACGTGGAAATCAAATTCGGCGAAAACCAGGCCTCGTTTGCGCTAAAGGACGACAAAGGCTTTTCCGTCCTGCTCATCACGAAGCTGATTGAAGGCAACTACCCGAATTACCGGCAGGTCATTCCGTCCGAAACGAAGGAACGCATTCCGCTCGTGCGCGAGGAATTCTTGCAGGCGTTGCGCCGCGCGGAAATCATGACGAGCGAGAAGGCCAATTCCGTCAAGCTCACGTTCGGGAAAAACAATCTTGCCATCACAGCTAACTCGCCCGAAGTCGGCGAGGCGCGCGAAACGCTCGCGGTGAATTACAAGGGCAAGGAAATGGCCATCGCCTTCAATCCGCGCTACCTCATTGACGCGCTGGCCGCGCTGACCGAGGACGAAGTCTTCTTTGAACTGGTGGATGAATTAAGCCCCGGCGTGCTGAAAATCAACGGCCCGTTCCTCTACGTCGTCATGCCCATGCGGTTGAGCTGATTGATCTACAATCTACTCGACGACATCAATTCTGAGAACGTCGAGACTTTGTTTCAAAACGCGCGCCGTCAAATCAAAAAACATCAAACGCGACTCGCGCACCTCGCCTTCCGCCTTGAGTGCCGGATAATTATTTGGGCAGCGAAGGTTCAAGTTCGTTCAGCGCGCGTTCAGCCTCCGGGAAATCGCTCTTGAGCCGCAACGCTTCACGAAATTCAGCGGCGGCTTCCGTGGGTTTGCCAAGCCGCGCCAGCACCTCGCCCAGTTCCAAATGAACCTTGGGATTATCCGGCGAAAGGGATAAAACGTCCTTGAATTGCAGCGCCGCGTCNNGCCGCCGAGATTGCACAATGCCTCCGCAAAATCCGGTTTTAGCCGGAGCGCTTGGTGAAAATTGGTGACGGCTTCCTCGGATCGTCCCTTCATGACGAGGGCAAGCCCCAGGTTGTTGAAAGTTGCGCCGTCGTCGGGTTTCAATTGTGCGGCGCGTTGGTAATGTTCGATGGCTTCATCCGTGCGCCCGCATTTGAGCAACGCGTTGGCGAGTCCGTAGTGGGCATCAAAAAAATTTATGTTCGAAAGGAGCGCGGCATCAAAACATTCCACCGCAAGGGAACACTCTCCGTTCTTGCTGAAGAAATTGCCCAGATCATCGAGGTTATACCGGCATTTCTTGAAGGCCGGGTTGATCTGGAGCGCGCGACGGTAATTTTCCATTGCCTCATCCAGACGACCGCATTGGAACAGGTAATAGCCGAGGTTGTTATAGGCGATGTCGTTGTTGCCATTCACGGCAATCGCCCGCCTGAAAAGAGTTTCGCTGTTTTGCCAATACCGCAACTGGGCTTTTGTAATCAAGGCGCAAGTGATCAACACGACGATTCCCAAAAAACAAAATGGGACGGCGGTCACGCGCCAGCGTCGGACGATTTCGCCAGCGCCCCAAACCAAAATCAAAAAAATTCCAACGAGAGGCAGGTAAGTGTAACGGTCGGCCATGAATTGCCAGCCCACCTGAACCAGGCCGATGACAGGAACAAGCATGCCCAAAAACCAGAACCAACCCACAAAAACAAACGGCAACCTGCGCCAAAAACAAACGGCAAGCAGGGAAAATCCAATAATTATGAAGCCGGACAGAAGAACTGTTACCAAAGGCCAGTGGCCGGAGTGCAGATATAAACAACAGAGGTTGGTCGGCCAAAAAGTCTTTTCCAGATATTCAACAAAGGCAACAAAGACGGTCTCGATGCGCACCGTGAAAGGGAAAGTGGTCAAAGCTTGCGTTGCCCCGCCCCGATTTTGTGCGGCCATGGTAATGAGGCAAGAAAACGCGCTGAAAATCAGAAAAGGAGCTTTTTCACGAATCAGGTTTAAGCCGGCGGAAGATTCAAAGCGGCGCAAAGGCCAAATATCCAGCAGCAGCAGAAGAAACGGCAGGGTCACCAGCATGGGTTTGCTCATCAAGGCCAAAGCAAAGAAAAAAAGAGCGGCCCAATATGAACGAGACGGCGTGAAGGCTGGGACCGTTTGGGATTTCTTTGCGTGAAGAACGTATGACCGCAGGGCCAGCAAACCAAAAAAAGAACTTAACACATCTTTTCGCTCCGAAATCCAGGCTACGGATTCTACATGCAGGGGATGTAGCGCAAAGAGGGCCGCGACGAACGCGCTTCGCCAGATTCCACCGGAAAGCCGCCTCAACACCAAAAACAACAGGAGAACATTGACCGTATGCAAAACCAAATTCACAAAATGTGCCGCGCCGGCGCTGGCGCCGAACAATTCCACATCAAGCATGTGTGACAGCCAGGTTAGCGGATGCCAATTATCAGCGAAAGTTGAATAAAAAGCCCACACCACCCCCCGCCAGGTGAGCCCCCCCAGCACATGAGAATTACTGGTGACATAGTCGGGATCGTCAAAATTGACGAAATTAAAAGTCACGACCGGCCAATAGACGGCGATTGTGGCCGTTGCCAGAATCAAACAAATTATGAAAATCCTGTCAGCTTGCCGTGCCGCAGCGGAAACGAAGGAAGGCTTTTTTGATGGATGATTCATACGGACAGGTCTCAAACGAGACAAACATAATCAGAATCCACTCCGTTGAAACAAAAAAAGAGCCGGAAAAATCCGGCTCTTTTGCTTAACAAAGAAGTTTCGAGAATGACAATCAACATCCCTAACGCCTGCGCCGTAATCCGGCGGCACAATCTCTCTGTTGGTTGAAGATTGAAAGTTGCGGTTCGACCAGCCCCTTTGCCGTCAGCGCGGCAGCGAGCGCCCGCCAATGATGGAAAACAAAAACCCGCTCCGGAACGCCGGAGCGGGGTAATTGAAAACAAGCTGACTTACTTCCGCTGGCGACGGAACAGCATCAGGGACAACCCACCCAAACCCGCCAAGGCCAGCGCGGTCGGTTCGGGCACAATTGACACAACGGTGAAGTTGTCAACGCGATC
>PLZL01000281.1 GCA_003152145.1 Limisphaerales bacterium | reverse complement strand
AGCTGAGATAAGTGTAGGGGCCGAGATAAGTCAGCGGATTGTTCGCGACGAATTTGTAGGGGGCGATATAGATCAACGGATTGGCCGCCGTGTCAGCGGCCAGACCGACGGTGTCCCGGTCATTGCTCGGCCCATAAATCGGCAGCATTAAAAAAAACTGCGGCTTCCAGCCCCACTTGCCGAACGTCTGGCCAAAATCCGCGTCCGATTTCTGAATGTCCCATTTGGTCGCCACGTCGAAGAACCCGGCCACCCCGACGGTGGTATTGCAAACGAACCGGTAGGATTCATCGCGCGCGCCATGCCACTTTCCCTGAAGCAGATTGTTTATCAACCGTCCCGGGTAAGTGAGGTTCCTGCCAAAATTCCCGATTCCGGTCCGGATCGGTTTCCTGACAACAAATCGATAAACCCTGCTCGTCGGCTTGACGACGTCGGTCATCAACCCCTTGTTGAAGCCCCACATCACCCGATTGAACGGTTCGAGTGGATCGGGAACGGATTTGGGGAGAACAACGGTCTCTGCCACGGGTGAATTCGTGAGGCCAATGGCTGGCGCCTGCCCGTGGGCGAACGGCGATAGGCACAACGCCAGAACCATCAGCGCCGATCTTCGGATTCCCCGGCCCGGTGAAATTTTCAAGTCGCCCGCCTTCCGGGCCTTGCGGCGAAAACCTCCGGGGCGTCCAACGCAAGCTGCGTGTCGTGTTCCTGCCGGTAACCCGATTTCAAATGAATGCCGTAACCCTTCATGGTCATCCCGGTTGTTCCCTCAAAACGGGAGATAATTGAGATTCCGCTTGGAAAACACGAAGCGGTGTTGTCCTCGAAACTCGAGTTGGTGTGTTTTGACGGCGAGCCACACAAATCCGCTGGCCCGGCGTTCACCCCAGGCGTCGTGCGCTGCGGTGATGAACTCGCCAAACGCCAGTGGTTTCCTCCGGCAATTCGTTTTCACAGACTGAAATATAAGCCGGGTGACCGCGCCACCGCTATTCGGTGTTTTACCCATGCCGGAGCTGATGAATCCAGCGTCTGGCTACCGGCTTCTGCCATTAATCCGCCGGCGCCCGGGATTACCGCACGATGACTTCCGGCGGGCGCACGATGAGTTCCGGGGCATGCACCACGACTACTGGAGGTCCGACGATGACTGCGTCATGACGTTCGTAGCTCGCGTGCTCGTGCCGTCCGCCATCCGAAACAAGACATCCGGTGGTGGAGAGGAGGGTGAGAACGCAGGCAAAAAACAGGATTTTTTTCATATTTGGTTTGTATCGCTTTCAGGAGGACGTTACGCGATGGGCGGGGACTTCTCTATGGGGTGTAACCCTAACATGCGGCGGGACGGGCTGAAAACAGGCGCTTTAGCCCGCCGTTTACAGCAGATTTCGGGGATGACGCCAATGAACACAACCGAAGTCAAATTTTATCCAGGCAACTCCTGACGGTTTGCGCGAGTTTTTGCGCTGGGAACGGCTTGGTAAGAAAGTTGACGCCTTCCTCCAGCGGAAAACCCTTGCCGGCACCTTCCGCGCTGTAACCGCTCGCATAAATCACTTTTAATTTTGGGTTCTCCTTCAAAAGCCTTTCGCCCAAACCTTTCCCGGTCATTCCGCCGGGCATGAGCAAATCGGTCAGCAACAGATGGATTCCGTCGCAATTCTGTTTCCAGACTTCCAGGGCTTCAACACCGTTGACTGCTTCGAGCACGCGATAGCCAAGTTGCGACAGGACTTTGCGCGTGGAAGCGCGCAGGGACGCATCATCTTCAACAAGCAAAATTAATTGTTTCATTGCCGCCGCGCATGACACTCAATGTGGGTTGCTCTGGTTTTTGCTGGGATATCTTGGTCAATTGCGGAAGATAAATGTGGAATGTGGTTCCGTGACCAACTTCGCTGTGAACATTGATCCAGCCTTGATGCTGCTCAACGATGCCAAAAACGGTGGCCAAGCCGCGACCACCCGAAGCCGTTTCGCAAAGTCATGTCCGTTTGCCGAGCCAGTAGGCAGACAAATGATCCTGCCCCTTGACGTCAATGCCGTGCTTCGGTTCAAACTGATATTTGTGTTTCAACTGTTCGTAAGTGGATTCGGCGATTTGAATCTTCCCCGCCTCGCCCGTTGATTCCAGGCGGCAGGCGAGATTGACGGTCTCACCCCAAAGATCGAAGGCGAATCGCCAGCGTCCAATGACGCCCGCGACCACCGGGCCGGAGCAGATGCCAATCCGGAGACGGACGGAGATGCCATACTGCTCATTGAGCCGCTCAATCTCGTCCTGCATGTTGATCGCCAGCTGGGCGATGGCTTCGGCATGATCGGGCCGGGGAAAGGAAATGCCGCCCGCCACCATGTAAGCGTCGCCGATGGTCTTGATTTTATCCAAGCCGAGTTTTCCCACCAAAAGATCAAAGGCGGAAAAAATCTCATTCAATAACTGGACGATCTGCTCCGGGCTGATGTGGGCCGACAACGTGGTGAAGCCAACCAAATCAGCCATCAGCACCGTGACATCGGAATAGCTGTCGGCGATGTTTGTTTCCCCCCTTCTCATCCGTTCGGCTATGGGCTTCGGCAGAATGTTCAGCAGCAACCGCTCGGACTTTTCCTGTTCGACTTGCAATTGGTCGTGAAGGTGTTTGGTGTAGACGGCATTGCCGACGCGCAGAGTCACGTCCTGGATGTCAACCGGCTTGTTCAAAAAATCATTCGCACCAACGGCAATGCCCATCAGCCGTTCCTTGCGTTCGGAGAGCGCGGTCACCATCAAGATGGGAATGTGCGCGGTCTTCGAATCGGTTTTCAACCGGCGGCAGACCTCGAAGCCATCCATTTGCGGCATCATTACATCCAGCAGGATGACGTCGGGCGGGCGGGTGGCGATTTTCTCCAGCGCCTGCATTCCGTTTTCGGCCTCTGCGATTTCGTAGCCGCGCGCTTCCAGCGGATCACGCAGCAAACTGCGGTTTTGTTCCTCGTCGTCCACCACGAGCACGAAGCCGAGGGAATGCTTTGTCCCGGTGGCCGGGGATTTGATGTTTTTGATTTCACTTTGCATGATTTTTTTCCTCCAGCGGGGTGTTTGTTGTTTGTCGCAAGTCTGCCGACGCAATGAGTTTTTTTAAGGTTGCGATGAATGTCCGGGTGTCAATCGGCTTGGTCAAATAGCCATCGCAGCCCGCGTTCAGCGCGATTTGCTCGTCGCCCCTCATCGCGTGGGCGGTGAGACCGATTACAGTCAGGTGGCGCGTCATCGGATCAGCTTTGAGGTTTTTGGTCGCGGACAGGCCGTCCATGCCGGGCAGACTGAAATCCATCAGCACGAGGTCCGGCAAAAGCTCGCGCGCCATCCGTAACCCTTCTTCAGCCGTCTGCGCCGAAGAAACAACAAAGCCGTTCGCCTCCAACAAGTCGGTGGCCAGCTCAAGGTTCAACTGGTTGTCCTCGATGATGAGTATTCTGTTGCCCGTCATAAGTTCGCTCCGGCTGCAACCGCCTCGTCACTCAACGCGCCAAGGCGTTCCAGCTCAGACAGCAGATTTTCACGTTCCGTTTTGGAGGTGATGGACTGCACATGACCGGCGAGCCGCTGGCGTTCTTCTTCATTGAGCACGGTGCCGGTGTTGACCAGGATGGGAATGTTTTTCGTGCGGGGGTGCGCGCGAAGTTGTTCGACGATTTGGGTCCCGCTGAACTGGGGCATGCTCAAATCCAGAATGATGACATCAGGCAGATACTTCGTTGCGAACTCCACGCCGGTCCGGCCGTCCGAAGCCCGAAGAATCCTGAAACCTTTTTGCAGCAGAGTCTTCGTCAGCAATTCCAGAATGGCCGGCTCGTCATCAATGACCAGGACGGTTTTGAGTTCTTTGCCGATGGTTTTGTCGGATTGGCGGATGGCGTCCACCAAACGGGAACTCGTCCGCCCTGAAACCGCTCCTTCCCGGCCCAATAAACTGAACGCCAGCCGGCCATTCCCGTCATCTGCAAAAATCACCTGCGGGATTGCGGCCGGGATGCGTGAGTGGCACTTGTGTTGGATGAGCGTTTCCGAAAAATCGGATTTGGATTGTTCCGGCGACTGGCCCGCGCCGCCCATTTTCCGGTCAATCACCACGGCATAAGGCCGCCGGACTTTTAAGGCCGCAATCATCGCCGCCGTTTCGGAAACCACGGCAACGTCGTAACCCGCACCCGTCAGGTAATTGCCAACCAGTTGTTGATTGGAGTCATCATTCGTCACGACTAAAACCAATGGACGAATGGTGTCGTCGCGCGCATCCGGCTTGTCGGTCAGTTGTGTCGGCGCGACTTCCGTCTTTGGAATCAGAATCAAGAAAGTGAAGGTGCTGCCTTTGCCTTCGACGCCTTCACTTTCCACCCAGATGCGTCCGCCGTGCATCTCGATCAGCCTTTTGGTCAATGCCAGCCCCAGCCCGGTCCCTTGCTGCTGCCGGCCGTAAGACGAGTCCACTTGCTCGAACTCCTTGAAAACGCGCTCCTGGTCTTTCGCCTTGATGCCAATGCCCGTGTCCGTAACGGCGACGCGTAAAAACTGATCCGCCGGACTCGCATCGGCGCGGGTTGTGTTTTGGATGCCAGCAGTCACAAATACTTTTCCGCCGTCCGGTGTGAACTTGATCGCGTTGCTGAGCAGGTTATACATGACCTGCTTGAACTTCGCTTCGTCAGCAAACAGCGAAGGCAGGTCCGGGGCCAGCTCGAATTCGAGGCTGATATGTTTTTTGTTGGCCAGCGTTTTGACGATGGTCTGCACCTCCGACAATGCTTTGGCAACGCTGAACGTGTTGCGCATCAGTTCCACGCGTCCGGCCTCCACCTTGGCCAGATCGAGAATATCGTTGATGAGCTGGAGCAGGTGGCGCCCGCTGTTGAGGATGTTGTTGCTGTATTTGAGCTGCCGGTCGTTCAGGTCGCCAAAAGTTTGGTCGGAGAGGATTTCTGAAAAGCCGATGATGGCGTTGAGCGGTGTGCGCAACTCGTGGCTCATGTTGGCGAGGAACTGGCTCTTGGCGAGATTCGCGGCTTCGGCGGCGTCCTTGGTCTGCTGGATGGCGGCTTCGGTCAGACGGCGCTGCGTGATGTCCTTGAAAATGCCGTCGGCACACATGATTCCCTCGCCCGGGCGCGTGACGAGTGAGCGGTTGTGCAGCCAAATCCACCCGCCGTCCTTCTGGCAGATGCGGTATTCCACGTCGAATTTTTCGCCCTCGGAAAAAAGTTTCTGATAAGCCTGCCCGACGCGCGCCGAGTCTTCGGGATGAATCCGATCCAGCCACAGTTGTCCGCCGAGGAGTTCTTGCGAACTGTAACCCAGCACCTTGACGGCGTTGCCGCTGATATAAATCAAATCCCGGTTTGAATCCGCCGTCCAGACCACGTCCGGGATATGATCGATGAGTGAACGATATTTTTCCTCGCTCGCGCGCAAGGCCTGCTCGGATTGCTTGCGCTGGGTGATGTCTTGAATCACCGCCTGAAACTCCCGCGTGTCGCCTTTTTCCTGAAACAGACGCCGGACACGGTATTGATGCCAGACAACCACTTCGTCCGGCGCATGCAGGCGATGGTCGAACGAAACCACCGGCTCATCCGGCGGCAGTGAATTGATGTAGCTTAAAGGAATGGCGGCATCCTCTTCAGAAAGGGTTTGAAAAAAGTTTGTTCCGATCAGCTCCCCGCTGCTTTTGCCATGGAAGCGACAGAACGCATCATTGACAAAAGTGAGCAGGCCGTCCGGCTTGAACCGGCAAATCAAATCCGTCTGGTCTTCCACCACCGCGCGAAAACGTTTTTCACTTTCCGACACGGCGTGTTCGGCGGCACGGCGTTCGGCGGCGGCGGCCGCCAGCAGCATGTTGGTGACCGCCAGAATCCCGATGTAACTGCCGATCAGCATCAGACTATCCGTCTCGGTATTGGTCACGAACGGCCCGATGCCCTGGAGAAGTGAATAGATGGCGAGCACCGACACCAGCAAAGTTCCGGCAGTTGCGCCACGCTGGCCAAATCGCAGCGCACCCCAGACGAGAAAGGGAAACGGCAGGTAGGCCAGCGGATAATTTTNNCCATTCCAGCGAATGGCCGACGGCGTCGCCCAGGTGATGATGAACGGCGCGACCACCAGCCCGGCCAGCGCATTCGGCACCCACCACACCAGGGTGATGGAAAAAAAATTGTCCCACGCCACCGCGCCGCTGTAGGCGAGACTGACGACATTGAACGCCGCATTGACCGTTGTGCCCAGGAAACACGCCAATCCGATGTAGCCGGTCACATCGCGTGTGCGCTCCATCGCATTGTCGAAGGCGATGAATCTTTCAAGCAGGTAAGCGCAGACGATGGCGCCCATGGTGTTGCCAATGGCCGTTCCAAGCGTGAAGAATCCCAACGGCATTCCATTCATGAACGAAAACAGAATCGCCCCCAAAGCCACGCCCGGCCAAAACCGGTAGCCAAACAGCAAAATGGCGGCAAGCGCGATGCCCGCCGGCGGCCAGACCAGCGCCACGCTGCCGGAGAGGAACGATGTCTCTTTGCCGACCAGTCCCCCGACAAAGTAAAGTGCGATGAGAATCACCACGCGCGTGAACGTCGTCAGTTTTAGATTACGCATCCCATTTGCCATAATCAGCTCCCCAGTGTCTTCGCCTCATCGGAGTTGGTTGTTATGCCCGATGTTTTCGGCGCGGCGTCCGGCGCATCCAGCAGTTCCCGCACCTTGCGCGCCAGCGCGGACGGTGCGAACGGTTTTTGCAACAGCGCCATGCCCTTGTCCAACACGCCTTGATGGAGGATGGCATTCTCGGTGTAGGCAGAGGTGAAGAGAATCCTGGTGTGCGGATACAACGCCCGCACGCGGTCAGCCAGTTCCTTGCCGTTCATGTGCGGCATCACCACATCGGTGAACAGCAAATCAATGCGTCCGGTGTCTGGTTGATGGCACAGGCTCATGGCTTCGACGCCATGGTTTGCCGCCAAAACCGTGTAACCCAGCCGTCTCAACAGCGTCGCCGCCATCTCCCGCAAGGCGGGATCGTCCTCGACCAGCAGAATGGTTTCCGTCCCGCGCGGCAACTCAGGCGAGTCCAGATGCTCAATGGGAATCTTCGTCGGCGGTTCCACCTGCGGCAGATAAATCTTGAAGGTCGTGCCCCGGCCCGGTTCGCTGTAAACATTGATGTGGCCGCCGCTTTGTTTGATGATGCCGTAACACGTGGACAATCCCAAACCCGTCCCCTGGCCGACGTCCTTGGTCGTAAAAAACGGCTCGAACGCGTGCGCCTTTACCTTCTCGCTCATTCCCCTGCCGGTGTCCGTGATGGCCAGCATCACATAGGCGCCCGGTTTCAATTCTGGATTGCGGCCCACGCTGTCCTGGTCGAACGAGACGTTGGCGGTTTCCAACGTGAGTTTGCCGCCGTGGGGCATGGCATCGCGCGCATTCATGGCCAGGTTCATGATGACCTGCTCGACTTGTCCGGTGTCCGCCTTCACCACTTTCAGTCCGGTGGCGGGAACGATGTTCACATCCACCATTTCCCCGCCCATCAGATGGCTCAACACTCCGTCCATGCTGGTGATGATCTGGTTCAGGTTGAGGGTTTCCGGCCGCAGGAACTGCTTGCGGCCATAGGCCAGCAATTGCCGGGTCAGCGTGGCGGCGCGGTCGGCGGCTTGGGTGATTTCGGTCGCGTTTTTGGCCAGCGGACTCCCGGCGGGAAGATCGCCGAGCAGCAATTCACTCTGGCCGATGATGGCCGTCAGGATGCTGTTGAACTCGTGCGCGATGCCGCCCGCCAGTTTGCCGACCGTTTCCATTTTCTGGGATTGAATCAACTGGGTTTCGAGCCGCTTGCGCTCGGTGATATCGCGCGAAATGCCCATGATGCCGATGATCTTACCGGCGGCGTTGCGCAACGGCATCTTCGTGCTGGACACCCACGTGACATGCCCGTCCTTCCAGTCTTCCCGCTCTTCCATGTCAATCATCGGCTGGCCTGTGGTCATGATTTGCCGTTCGTCGGCATAGGCTTCGCGCGCGTGTTGTTCCCCGAAGATGTCGAAATCGGTCTTCCCCAAGGTCGCCGATGAACCGGACAATCCAAATTTCCGGACAAACGCCTCGTTGATTCTGATGAAGCGGCTTTCCAGGTCCTTGAAATAAATGATGTCGGGCGTGGCCGTGATCAAATTGTTCAACAACCACTGTTCCGCCGCCAGCGCCGCCTCCGCCCGCTTGCGCTCGGTAATGATGCGTCCGCAGCCGACGAGGCCGATGATTTTCCCGCTGCCATCCTTGAGCGGCAGCTTGGTCGTCAAAATAAACTCTTGAATTCCGTCCGGACGGGTGGCAGGCTCCTCTTTGTTGATCAACGGCACGCCTTTGAGAACCGCCAGTTCGTCCGCGTAGAAATTCGCCTCCAGGGCGGACGGATAGTAATCGGTGTCGGTTTTTCCGATCAGCTCTGCGGGAGCAGCCGCGCCCATCAGCCGCGCACAGGTTTCGTTGCTCAAGAGGAACCGGTGCTGCGTGTCTTTTGCGTAAATGTAGTCCGGCAGCAGATCGATCACTGTGCGCAGCAGGGTGCGCTCCGCGGCGAGGGCCGCCTCCGCCCGCTTGCGCTCCTCGATTTCGTTCCGCAATTCGGACGTGCGTTCCCGGACTTTGACTTCGAGGAGGTCGCGGGTCTTTTGCAATTGTCGCTGTTTGTCGGTGA
>PLZL01000027.1 GCA_003152145.1 Limisphaerales bacterium | reverse complement strand
CAAGGAAAACGTCATCATGGGCCACATCATCCCGGCGGGAACGGGCTTTGACCTGCATCGCCGGGTCACCCTCAAGCCGCTGGTGGAATTGCCGGAAGAACCGGAAGCCGAGGAAGCGGAGGAAACAGTAAATCCATTGCTCGCCTGATTTGAAATTGAATTACGCAACGGCGCCCGACGAAAGTTGGGCGTCGTTTTTCTTTTGAGCAACGGCACACTTGTCCAACAGGCAGGGTGAACTGCGACATACACCCACGAGACGAATTGCAGGGCTGCGGTGTTCCGCGGCCCCAATATGGGTGGCACGGGCCGCGACCACCCTGGCCGTGTCAAAGCGTGGCCAACGTGCGCCGCAAAAAATAGTTTCATCCTGCATCCGGCATCCTGCATCCTTTCCCCATGTGGTTTGCGCTCACGTTTGTTTTGCTCGCCGTGCTGGTCAGCCTCCATTTCTGGTGGCGCAGAAAATTTGCTGTGTTGCAGGGGCAGCGCGTCGCGGAGATTGAAACTTCCCAGCGCCGCCAGCAGCAGACCAATGTTGACGCCAAGGCGCAACAACAGGTGCTTTTCAATTCGATGATCGAAGGCCTGCTGCTGCTGGATCGCACGCAGAAAATTTATCTCGCCAACCGCGCGTTCAAAAACCTGTTTGGCTTGAAAGTCGAGCTGCGCGGCAAAACCATCCTTGAAGCGCTGCGTCTGCACGAACTGGATGAGCTGGTGAAGCGTGTCCAGGCCGAGGGCCAGGTGTTTGACTACGAACTCAAGCTGCCGGAATTGAGCGAACGCTGGCTGCGTGTCAACGCCGCCGTCATCTCCAATTCCGCCGGCGAACGCGAGGGGACGATTCTGGTGTTTCACGATCTGACCCGGCTCAAGCAGCTTGAGCGCACGCNNCGCTTTCTCAAAATCATCGAGCGCAACACCAACCGGCTGGATTTGCTGATCCAGGATTTGCTCACGATTTCCGCGCTGGAATCGGGGCGGATAAAATTGCATCTGCAGCCGGTTGACCTGCGTCCATTGGTGGATAAAGTTTTCACCGACTTGAACGCCAAGGCGGAAAATAAAAATGTGTCGCTGGTCAGCGGACTGCCGGAACTCACCGCCAGCGCCGATGTGAACCGGCTGGATCAGGTGTTCGCCAATCTGGTGGACAACGCCATCAAATACGGCCGNNCACATCGTGCAGGCGCACGGCGGCGAGGTGCGCGTGGAAAGCGAACCCGGCAAGGGCGCGACATTTTTCTTCACGCTGCCGGCGGCGGCAAATTCCGCCACGCGTTGAACGCGGATTTTTGGCCGGCGAATCATCACTTGACATTCCTCCTGCCTTAAATTCAACTCTGGTCGGAATCCGCATGAAAATTTTAAGGGATAATAATTTTCGCAACCGCGCAACCGCCCCTTGCTGGCGGCGGGCAAACCCGAAACGCGCCAATACAAGGCCGTGTTCTTCATCGGCAAAAGCGAGATCGGCCTGCCCAGCGCCGTCGTCATCGCCATCGCCGCGCCGTGATTTAGGGCTGGATCCCTTTATGAATCCCGAAGCACATAAGATTATTGAAAAAATGGAAAAACTCATTCCTGAGATTGATTCCATCAACACCAACAATCACCCAGCTATCAATAATGTTCTGTCCATTCATTCGTCTAGATTACTTGTCATTCTTGCCGAAGAGCAGGAAAAGTCAGCAGAGAAGTTGGAGCAGCAGACATTGATTTTGATTCGTTTTACCAAGCTTTTGGTTGGCTTGACGTGGGCACTTATTTTTATCGGTGTCATCCAGATTACGATGATGTTTTGTAAGCATTAAGACTTCAAAATTTTGAGATATGAATCGCATATTTTTTTCAGGTGATGTTGAGGTTCAAGATGAACTTGAAGTGCTTTTCAAGAATCACGGTCTTGAGGTTAAGCGACCAGTCAAAATTGAAGCCGCTGATCATCGGGAGATCGAAACCGTTTTGAAAGTAGCTGGCGCACTTAGCCCAATCGCTTTGTGTATCTCATCTTGGTTCAAGAGCAGGCGTCGAGCTTGCAGATTGCTTGTGGAATCCGATAATCGGAAGGTAGAGGTTGAGGCAGGATCGCCAGAAGAAATCCAGAAGATTTTGGAAGGCGCACACAAAATTACCATAGAACCTCCGAATACCTAACCTATGAAACAAACGCAACTGACGCTTGCAGCAATCTTGGCGTGCGCTTTGGCCTCCTCACTCCAGTTGCACGCCCAAACCATTATCTCCGGCAACATCTCCGGCACTTGGTCGCCATCGGGCAACCCTTACATCGTCAGCGACAACGCTAACGTGATTGGAACACTTACAATTCAGCCCGGCGTCGTGGTGTGGATTGGAGCGGGCGTGAGCATCAACGTCTATGCCAACATTCAGGCCATCGGCACGGCTAGCCAGCGAATTACCATACAAAACCCCAACAGTTCACAGTATTGGAGCCAAATTTACTTATCCAGTAATCCCTCATCCGGAGTAACGAACCGATTTTATTGCTGTGACATTTCGGGCGCAACAAATGCAATTGACGATTCCGCCATATTAGACTACCCCTCCACGAGGTTGGAAATTAAGAACTGCACCTTCAGCAATTGCCTGTCTTCAGCGATTTATGGGGAACTTGATCTTTTTGCTAATCTAAATTCATCCCCCAGTTTGTTTATATCAGGAAATATCTTCAACAATATGGGTGGAACAGCTTTGCTTNNAGAAGCCCAACAACATCCAAGCAAGCGGGACTGCGACCATCATAAACAATACGATTGTAAATTGTGCGGGCGGTGTGAACGTAACCGACCCGTGGAACGCGCAGATTGAGAGTTGCATCTTCAAGGGTTGCACCTCTGCCGTCACCGTATCCGGCTCGCTTTCGCGCACGGTCAGCGACAATGATTTTTTTGGCAACGGGACAAACTTTGTCGGGTATCCCAGCAGTTACGGAAACCCGATTATCTTGAATCGCAACGGCACGCCCTGCGACCTGCTTTTGAACATTTTCCAAGACCCGCAATTTGTGTCGGCCACGGATTTCCATTTGCAAGGAACGT
>PLZL01000059.1 GCA_003152145.1 Limisphaerales bacterium | reverse complement strand
CGACGAGCACGTTGCGCCCGAGCGCAAGCTCGCCATTTTGCGTGCAGGGGCCGTCGGCAATGATCTGGTTTTTCTTCACGTGCTCGCCCTTGTGCACCAGGATTTTCTGGTTGATGCACGTCGCGGCGTTCGAGCGCATGAATTTGCGAACGGGATAAACCCAAAGCCCGTGTTCGGGGTCGTGTTTGATTTTCTTTTTGCCTTCGGGCAGCTTGCCGTCCCCTGTCACGATGATTTGATTTCCGGTGACGGAGGCGACTTTGCCGCTTTCCTCGGCGACCATGACGGCACGGGAGTCGCGCGCGACGCGGTATTCGAGCGCAGTCGCCACCAGCGGCGCTTCGGTGACGAGCAGCGGCACGGCCTGGCGTTGCATGTTGGAACCCATCAACGCGCGGTTCGCATCATCGTGCTCCAAAAATGGTATCAGCGCCGCGGCGATGGACACGAGCTGTTTGGGGGAAACGTCCATGTAATCCACGCGTGCCGGTTCCACGTCCACGAATTCCCCCCGCGCGCGGCAGACGACGCGCTCGGTCGTAAAATGGCCGCGACCGTCAATCGGCGAGTTGGCCTGCGCGACGATGAATTGCTCCTCGCGGTCGGCGGTGAGAAATTCAATTTCTTCCGTGACGCGGCCGTCCTTGGCCTTGCGATACGGCGTTTCGAGAAAACCGAATTCGTTTATACGCGCAAACGTCGCAAGCGACGCGATGAGGCCGATGTTCGGGCCTTCGGGCGTTTCAATTGGGCAAATGCGGCCGTAGTGCGAAGGATGCACGTCGCGGACTTCAAAGCCCGCGCGGTCGCGGCTCAAGCCGCCCGGCCCGAGTGCGGACAAGCGCCGCTTGTGCGTCAACTCGGCGAGGGGATTGATTTGATCCATGAACTGGCTCAATTGCGAGCGGCCAAAAAAATCGCGGATGACGGCGGAAAGCGCCTTCGGATTGATGAGCTTCTGCGGCGTCATCGCCTCGACACTCTGGTCGAACAGCGTCATGCGCTCTTTGACGAGGCGTTCGGTGCGCGCGAGACCGACGCGGCACTGGTTGGCCAGCAATTCGCCAACGGTGCGGATGCGGCGGCTGCCGAGATGGTCAATGTCGTCCACGCTGCCCTCGCCCTTTTTCAGGCGGAGCAGATATTTTGTCGCGGCTACCAAATCATTCTTGGTCAGGATGCGCGAGCCTTCCTTCTCCTTGAGGCCGAGCTTTTGATTGATTTTGTAACGGCCCACACGGCCCAAATCGTATCGCTTGGGATCGAAAAACAACCGCTTGAGCAAAGCGCGGGCGTTCGCGGCGGTCGGCGGATCACCCGGACGCAGGCGGCGGTAGATGTCCTTGAGCGCCTCCTCCTCGTTCTTGGCCGGGTCTTTCTTCAGGCATTTGATGATGATGCCCTCGTCCACCGACGTGTCCACGACCTTGATTTTCGTCATGCCGAGTTCCGCGATTTGCTTCACTACCGCCTTGGACAACGGCTCGAACGCGCGCGCGACGACCAGACTCTTCTCCGCGTCCACGGCGTCCTGAATCAAAACGCGATTCGACAAACCTTCGAGCTTCTCGGCTTCCTTGACCGTGAGTTCTTCGATGTCGTAAAACAACTTGAGAATTTCCTCGTCCGTGCCGCGCGCTTTCTCGCCATTGTCCTTGCCCTTGCCGATGCCGCCTTCGACATCCAGAAAGCTCAACGCGCGGAAAAATGTCGTCGTCAAAAATTTCCGCCGGCGTTTCTTGCGGTCGAGATAGACGTAAAGCAAATCGCTCGTGTCGAACATCGCTTCATACCACGAACCGCGGTCGGGAATGACGCGGAAGCTGTGCAGCAATTTCCCGTTCGGATGTTGCGTAGCCTCGAACGCGATGCCCGGCGACCGGTGCAGTTGTGAAACGACGACGCGTTCCGCGCCGTTGATGACGAACGTGCCCTGCGGCGTCATCAGCGGCAGCTCGCCCATGAAAACCTTTTCTTCCTTGGCGCTCTTGCCTTCTTCCTTGAGGAGGAACGTGACGTAAAGCGGCGCGCCGTAGGTCAAACCCTCGCGCAGGCATTCGAGCCAGTCCACCTTCGGTGCGCCGATTTCATAGGAGTCGTAATCGAGCCTGCACTTGCCGTCGTAGCTCTCAATGGGGAACACCTCGCGGAAAACCGCCTCAAGGCCGGCGTTCGCCTGGCGCTTTTTCGGCGTGGCGGCGGCTTGCAGAAATTCCGCGTAGGAATTCGTCTGCAGTTCAATCATGTTCGGCGGCGCAACGATCTCTTTGATCTTGCCGAAGTTGATCCGTTCAGTGGCTCGCGATGGCATTTATAATTTTTGTTTGGCCGGCAACCCACCGGCTGTTTTCTCAATCAACGACACAAGGCAAGCTGCCGCGTTCAATGGCCGCCTGCCAAAACCAAAACCGACTTTCCTGTTGTAACTTCAATAAATTGTCCAAGGAAGCGGCGGCCCCGCCCAGCGGAACCGCCGCCCCAAAAACGTCAGATTACTTGACTTCCACCTTTGCGCCCGCGTCTTCGAGCTTCTTCTTGGCAGCGTCCGAGTCCGCCTTGTTTGCGCCTTCGAGCACCGGCTTGGGCGCGCCTTCCACCAGCGCCTTGGCTTCCGCCAGGCCGAGGCCCACTTTCACTTCGCGGACGGCCTTGATGGTGGCAATTTTCTTGTCCGCCGGGGCGGACACAAGAATCACGTCAAATATGTCCTTCGCCGCGGCAGGCGCGGCAGCGCCACCGGCAGGCGGAGCAGCCGTGACCGCGACGGGCGCGGCGGCGGAAACACCCCACTTGGTTTCCAGTTGTTTCACCAAATCGGCGGCTTCGAGAACCGTCAACTTGCTCAATTCTTCCACGAGGTTTGCAATGTCAGCCATAACTGTCTTTTCTTTCTTTCGTCTCGTCGTTGCCGCGGTCCGCCTTCGCCTTGCTCCGGCGCGACACGCCGCGGTTTTTTAAGTTCGTTCCCGAACCGACGATTTACGTTGTTGTTGTTTGTTTGTTCTCCGATTTGAAATTTCAAATCTCAAATCGAAATCGTTTTGATTGCGCGTTCCGTTTTAACGGTTCAACCCTTCGCCGCCTCAACTTTTTCAGACTTCGCCTTGATGACNNGCGGCGGAAATGTCCTTCTTTCCGGTGACCACGGCCATCTGCCCGGTCAACGCGCCGTTCAATTCCCCGACTCCGGCTTCCTTGGCCGCAATGCGGAAGATGGAATTCTTCACGATGTGGACTTCCGCGCCCGCCTGCACCAGGCGCTTCCGCAGTTCGGTCAAATGGGCGACTTTCAGCCCCTTGTAATTCACCACGATGAAGAACGGCGAGGCGTTCAGCCGCGCCACATATTCCTTCGTCAAAATTTTCTTTTCAGCACGCATGACTCAAATCCTTTTTAGTTGGTTGAAAATTCACGGATGTCCACGCGCACCGGCGGACTCATCGTCGCCGACAGTGTGCAGGAACAAATGTAAGTGCCCTTGGCGCTGTGCGGACGCGCCTTCGTGACCGCTTCAATGACCGCGCGGGCGTTTTCCTCAATCTGTTCAGGTTTGAAAGACACCTTGCCGACGATCACGTGCACGTTGCCCGCCTTGTCAATTTTGAACTCGACGCGGCCGGCTTTCACTTCTTTCACGGCTTTGGCGGTGTCATCGGTCACTGTGCCGGTCTTCGGGTTGGGCATCAGCCCGCGCGGACCGAGCACTTTGCCAAGCTTGCGCACTTCGCCCATCGCTTCGGGCGTGGCCACCGCCACATCAAAATCCGCCCACCCGCCCTGGCATTTGGCAATCATGTCTTCAAAGCCGACGTATTCCGCGCCGGCGGCTTTGGCCGCGTCCGCCGCCGCGCCGCTCTTGGCGAACACGAGGACTTTCACGGTCTTGCCGCTGCCATGCGGGAGCGGAACCGTGCCGCGGACCATCTGGTCGGATTGCTTCGGGTCCACGCCGAGGCGGAACGCGAGGTCAACCGTCTCGTTGAATTTGGCCTTCGGAAATTTGGCAAGGACGCCGACGGCATCCTTCAGCGGATAGGCTTTCTTGCCGTCCACCACTTCCAACGCCTTCTTGTATCTTTTGCTGGGCATTTTGTTTTGTGCGGTGCAAACGAATCAAAGATTCTCCCGCGGTTGTTATTTTGGCTTAAGATTAGGATTACGATTCAGATTATGAATTGCCGAACGCACAGCCGTAATCGTAATCATAATTTTCATCTTAATCGCGTTGTCAAATTATCCGACCACTTCAATTCCCATGCTGCGCGCCGTGCCGGCAATGACCCGGAACGCGGCTTCCTCGGAAGTCGCATTCAAATCCTTCGCTTTCATCTTCACGATTTCCAAAACCTGTTTGCGCGTCACCTTGCCGACCTTNNTGTTCGGCTCCTTGGAACCGGCGGTGATGCCGGCGGCTTTTTTCAACAGAATGGACGCCGGCGGCGACTTGGTGATGAACGTGAACGATTTGTCCTGATAAACCGTGATGACAACGGGTATCACCAAACCGGCGTCGGCCTTGGTAAGCGCATTGAATTCCTTGCAGAAGCCCATGATGTTGA
>PLZL01000452.1 GCA_003152145.1 Limisphaerales bacterium | reverse complement strand
ACGGCGGCACAGTGAACTGGCAGGGAACCGGGGATTTGATAGCCGGGGCCACTTACAACAGCCAGTTGGTGGTGATCACAAATCGTGCGGGTGCGATGTTCAACGTGCTCAATGACCAGACGCTGGAGGCCGTTGACCTAGGCTATGGCGCGCCCGGCTTCCGGTTTGACAACAACGGAACCATCACCAAAACCAACGCCACGGGAACCACAGTGTTTTCTGGTGTGATTTTTAACAATCTCGCCGCACTCAACGTGGAACGCGGCATTCTCCATCTCACGGGCAACTACAACTCCGGGTCGGCCAGCCAATTGACCATCGGCATTGATGGTTCCACTCCGGGAACACAATATGGCCAGATGATTGTGGATGGCACTGCATCCCTCGCTGGCAATATCGCGACACACGTGGCCGCGAATTATCTCCCGACTTCCGGCCAGGGATTCACCGCGATCAGGGCCGGGACGAGGATTGGCACTTTTATCAATACGAACATTTTCGATCCTAGCAGTGTGGTCTATTTCGTTCCGACATATTCCGGCAACAATGTCCTGCTGACGGCGTTGTTAAGTTCAGGCGCTTACATTCCACCGACAACCGTTGGCATGCAACCCGGCAGTGGACTGTTTGGATTCCAATTCCCTGCAACTCCCGGGACGGACTACATCATTGATGTCTCCAGCAATCTGGTGGATTGGAAGAGATTGACTGTCACTAACGCAACGGGTCCTGTGATCCTGTTTCAAGACCCTGAATCACCCTCTAACCCGTGTCGCTTTTATCGCGTCTTCTCAACTAAATGAGTTTGGCAACTCTTTTCACATAAATGGGTGACCCTGAAGGGGTCGGTCAATAGTATCATGTAATACAATAATTTTGAAACAAAAACCAACAAAGAAAGTGAACCACTGGTATGAAATCGCTGGAAGAAATTCTTTTGCCCCGTTTCGCGGCCAATCGAAAATTTTATGGCACGGCCTGCCAAATCGTTGTTTGCGGCAGCATCGTTCCCGATCCGCTGCAAACGCTTGCACCCACAGTCTGCTCACGATTGACGGTGAATTGATTATGAAATTGAAATTATCCATCCTCCTGACGGCCTTTCTGGCCGGTAACCTTCTGGCGCAATCCATTGATCTGCCCGCTCCGCAAAAAACCGGCGGCATGCCGTTGATGGAAGCGTTGGCAAAACGCTCCACTTCGCGCGCCTTCGCCACCACCGCGCTTTCGTCACAGCAGATTTCCAGCCTGCTCTGGGCGGCTTTTGGCATCAACCGGCCCGATGGCAAGCGCACCGCGCCGTCGGCGATGGACCGGCAGGAGATGGACATTTACGTTCTGCTCAAGCAGGGCGCGTATGTCTATTCCCCCGCCTCCAATAAACTGGATCTTGTGGTGACGGAGGACATCCGCGCGCTGGGTGGCACGCAGGCTTTCGTCAAGGACGCGCCGTTGACCCTGGTTTTTGTCGCCGATCTCGCCAAGCAGGGCGGCAACACCCAAACCGCCCGCGAGTTTGCGCACGACGACGTCGGCTACATCTCGCAAAATGTTTATCTATTTTGCGCCTCCGAGAGGCTGGTCACCGGCGCGCGCGCCTTTGTGGATCGCGCCGCGCTTGCGCCGAAATTAAAACTTCGCCCAGACCAACTCATCGTGCTCGCACAATCCGTCGGCCATCCAAAATAAATTATTTTCAGTTTTCAAATCTATGAGCACAGCCTATCAAATTGTCGTTTGCGGCAGCATCGTTCCCGATCCACTGCAAACGCTTGAACCCGTCGCGTCGCCCATCGGGCCGGCGTTGAAAAATGAAATGATGCTGCCCGCCATCCTCGATCCGTGGGCGGGCCACGCGCTGTTTGAGGCGGCGAATCTGGCGAAAAACCAGCCCGGCTCGAAAGTCTGGCTCGTCAGCCTCGGACCGAAAGCCAAGCTCCAACAAGTGATGATGACCGTCGCGCAGAAAGTGCCGTTTGAACTCGTCGCGCTCGACGGTTTGGCCAGCGGTTTCACCGACGCCACCGAAACGGCGGCGGCGCTGGCTGACGTCATCGCCGCGATACCGGGCCTCGACAAATCCAGGCTGCTAATTTTCGGCGGCTGGGAATCCGCTTCGCGCGGCGCAGGCGCGACGATGCAAATGGTCGGCGAACGCCTCGGCATCGTGGACCAATTCCAAGGCGTGGATCAGCTCACGGTGAACGCCGACGGCTCGCTGGAAATTCTGGAACGCATCGAAGGCGGCAAGCATCAGGTTTCAAAATGCGCGGGCGCACCGGCGTTGCTTGGCTGGGCCACCGGCAATTTGCCGGAGCCGAAAAACAATCCGCAGGTCGGCATGGTCAACATGCGCACGGTCATGCCCGCATTGCAAAAAGCCAGGCCGGTGAAGTTCGTAAGCGAAGGTTTGAATTTCGCCAGCGTTGCGTTGCCGAAGCAGTTGCGCGAAACCAAAATCGTGAAGGACAAGTCGCCGGACGCCATCGCGCAGGAAATCGTCGAGTGGATTAAAAAGTGAGACACGAATTGCACGGATTTACACGAATTTACTAAAACGTATGGAAACAATTTTTCTTCTCGCTCACACGGAAAGCGACGGTTCGCTCGCCAAATCAGCGCGCGAGGCACTGCACGCGGCGGCGACGCTGCACAAATCCCTGGCCGGTTCAAAGCTCGTCGCGGGTATGGTCGGCGAAAATGTTCAGGCGGCGGCGAACTCCATCGCTGCTTGTCCGGCGACAAAATATTTCGGCGTCACCGGCGCGGATTTCAGCCAGTCACGTTACGCCACGGACGCGGCGGCGGCGGAAGCCATTTGTAAAGCGGCGCAGGCCACGGTGGTCGTCGCTCCGGCGACTTCGCGCTGGGCGCGCGTGCTGCCGGGCGTGGCGCGGCGGCTTGGTGGACGCGCGGACACGCACGTCACTGGCGTGGCGGTCGCGGACGGAAAAATTTCCGTCAGCCGCTGGTATTACCGTCAGCGCATGGAAGCCACGCAGACGCGGACGCAACGGCCCTGGTTTATCCTGGTTGATCCCGGCAGCCAGCCGGCTTGTGAATGCGGTGCGGGCACTCCCACGGTTGAAGATATCGCCGTTCAACTTTCCGACGCTTGCAAGCGCACGACGGTTATCGGTGTGCGTGCGCCGGCGGCGGACGCGCAGACGATCCGGCCCGATGCCCAACTATTATTTGTCACCGGCGCGGGTTGGACGAAGAAACAGGCCGACGGCCAGACTCATTTGCCGGAGGCGGAGAAATTGATTCTCGGTTTTCTCAAACAATCGGGCGCCTCGCTCGGCAGCAGCAAATCGCTGGTGGACTTGAGTGGCGAAGGCCAGACGGTGTTGCCATTTCTTTCACATCTGAACCAAATCGGCCAGACCGGCTCAACGCCGCGGCATCCAAAAGGTTTGAGCACCTGTTGCCACGGCGAAGAACCGCATACGGTCGGCTGGCGTTTCATTGGCGAGCGCCGCGCCGTCAATCTCGACCCGAACTGCGGCTGGGCGCGCGGCAAGGCCGACGTGCTTTACGTCGCGGATGCTTTCAAGGTCATGGCGAAGGTCAACGAATTGCTGGCTGGCGCCGGCAAAACTTGAAATTGATTCCGGTTCAGGATTGGCGTAGTCATAATACTTGTGCTCGCAAGAATCTGTTCCGCCGCGCTCAGCGGCATCGAAGCCTTTCCGGTCGAGGTTGAGGTCAACGCCGGCTGGGGCGACACGCTGATTGTCATCGTCGGTTTGCCGGACGCCGCGGTGAAGGAATCGCGCGACCGCGTCACGACCGCGCTCACGAATTCGGGCTACAAATTTCCAATGGGCCGCACGACCATCAATCTCGCGCCCGCCGACGTGAAAAAGGAGGGGCCAAGCTTCGATCTGCCCATTGCGCTCGGCATGCTGGCTGCCAGCGAGCAAATCGAGACCGACCAGCTCGACAATTTTATCGCCGTCGGCGAACTTGCGCTTACCGGCGCAGTGCGGTCGTGCAAGGGCGTTTTGCCGGTGGCGATTCGCGCGCGGGCCGACGGAAAAATCGGCGTGCTCGTTCCTGTCGAAAACGCCGCCGAAGCCGCCGTCGTCGCCGGCTTGCAGGTCATTCCGGTCCAAAATCTGCGGGAGGCGGCGCAATTTCTCGAAGGCGAAATCAAAATCACGCCGGCGAAGGTGGACATCGCCAAGATTTTCGAGCACGAGTCGGACGACGAACTGGATTTCGCCGAGGTCAAGGGACAGGAAAACGTGAAGCGTGCGCTGGAGATTGCTGCTGCCGGCGGGCACAACGCGCTGCTCATCGGCCCGCCCGGCACGGGAAAGTCCATGCTGGCGAAGCGGCTGCCGACAATTTTGCCGCCGCTGACTTTGGACGAGGCGCTGGAGACCACAAAAATCCACAGCATCGTCGGCCTGCTCGCGCCGGGCCAGGCGCTCGTCACACGCCGGCCGTTCCGCGCGCCGCATCACACGGCCAGTGATGCGGGTTTGCTTGGCGGCAACATCAATCCCACGCCCGGCGAAATTTCAATCGCGCACCACGGTGTTTTGTTTCTGGACGAACTGCCGGAGTTCAAACGCAGCGTTTTGGAGACCCTGCGCCAGCCGCTGGAGGAAGGCCACGTGACGATTTCACGCGCGGCGGGCACGATGACCTTTCCGTCGCAATTCATGCTCGTGGCGGCGATGAACCCGACGCCGGACGGCAAATCGCCGGGCGAGTCCAAAAGTTCGCCGCGCGAAATCCAGAATTATCTCGGCCGGATTTCCGGGCCATTGCTGGACCGGATAGATTTGCACATCGAGGTGCCACCGGTGAAATTCCGGGAAATTTCCGGCGACCGCACCGGCGAAACTTCGGCGCAAATCCGCGCGCGCGTCGTCGCCGCGCGCAAACGCCAGCACGCGCGATTCAAAGACAAGCCGAAAATCACCTGCAACGCGCGAATGGGGCCAAAAGAGTTGAAAGCATTCTGCGAACTGGACGAGTCAACGAAGGAATTGCTCAAGAACGCGATGGCGGATTTGAACTTGAGCGCGCGCGCCTACGACCGGATCCTCAAAGTCGCACGAACCATCGCGGATTTGGCGGGCGNNTGGACCGGCAATTGTGGGCGTGACTTGGAGGTGAGGGTCGGAATCGGACGGCTAAGTTGCGAGCTTCAGATTGGTTCGCTGGCGGTCATCCCGGTGAAAGATTTGGTGATTCGCCGCCCGTTGCATTCACAAAAACTGCGGAGCAAAAACCCAAGCCCGGCGGTGATCCGCTTTTTGTAATTGCTTCACGCGCATAAAGATAAAAATATCCGGTGAGATTTCCTGCCAGAGTCATTTTCAACTTCGTATCAAGGTTTATCTGTTGGAAAACTCGACCTGACCGGAGCGTTTCCGCAAACTAGTGCAGACTGAAAATGGCGACTGGTATTGGTTCACACATCATGGCAGCGGCGATTGGGAAGGCCGTTGCGCGAGCCCGCTGCCGGTTACGTGGATTGAGGGCTGGCCGATCATTGGCCGGGTCGGCGCCGATGGAATCGGCGATATGGTCTTGTCGGGGAAAATGCCGGTGAAAGGCACACCAATCGTAACGCCGCAGACCGACGATGAATTCAACCAGACCAACCGGCCGCCGCAGTGGGAATGTAATTATCAGCCGCGCGCAGACAAGTGTTCGCTTGCCGAACGTCTCGGCTGGCTGCGCTTGCACGCGTTCCGGCCTTTGGAGACGAACAATCTCCTGAAAGCGGGGAATACGCTCACGCAGCGCTGTTCTCGGACCGCCACCAACGAGGTCGTGGTTAAACTTGATCTCATGGGCATGGCCGACGGCCAGCAGGCGGGGTTGTGCCATTTTGCTAAAACCTATTCCGCTTTGGGTGTTCTACAGGACGGTGCCGAACGGATGCTGGTCAATCTGAAAAATGGTGTAATCCCGCGCGGCCCGCGGATTGCCGGCGGCCGGCTCTGGTTGAGATCGGTTTGGGGACTGGATGGCCAAAGCCGGTATTCGTTCAGCCTCGACGGCAAGACATTCACGAATTTCGGTGAGCCTTATCAACTCGCCTGGGGAAATTACCGCGGCGACCGCATCGGCCTTTACACTTGCCGCCACCCAAACGAGACTTTGAATATCCACCATGTCGCGAGGCCCATAAGTTTTGAGACCCTCGCGAAGCGCCGCCGCAATCTCCCTGATCTGGGAATAGAATTGCCAACTGGCCTGTCTGCCGATGGCGGCGTTCTGGTCCAGAAATTTGAGCAAGCATTTGGTTGTAAGCGGCTTTACAAAGATTTCACTGTCAGGGTGGAAGATGAACAGGAAATAGGTTGGGAACGTCTAGTTCGGGAGTTTTTCTTTTTCGACGAAGGAAACCCAGGCGGTAAATCTGTTTTCAAGGGCTTCTTTGCCGTAGATCAAATCTTGAAATGCCTTGCAGAATTTGGCCTTTGTTTCCCGTTGTAGGTGTAACGGGAACACATGCGACCGGAATTTAATTTGATATCCGCCGCATTTCAAATGCGGACCGCGTTTGACAGAATCCGCAAATAATAAATCTCGTTGATTGACAATCCACCCGCCCAGGCACAGGCCGAAGGCAGCAACGCTTTCGCCTCACGCGCGATTTTGCCGCCGCGCCAATCGGCAATGGCGGTGAACCGTTCCCGGCCCCGGCTTCCCAGCCCTGCCTACGGGGAACCGAATTGGAAGACACGGTAGAATCTGTAAGGAACAGCGAAGGGTATGGCTGCGGTGTCAGGAGGGCCGCTGTCGGTCCAGCTTGCGGTGGGACCGGTGGCGATCACTTCCCCGGTGGGCGAGGCAAACCAGGAAATAAGGTCAGTCGAGTATTCAACTTGATAAGTGCGGCCAGCCGAGGCGTCCCATGCCAGACTGATGACGTTTTGAGCCGGCAGAGCCTGAATCCTGAGCGCCATAAAAGGCAGCGGGACAAAGCCGGCCCGCTGCAAACCCCGTTGGATCTCTGCATTTTGCATAAAAAGCCGCCAAGGGCGCTGGGTGCGATAGTTCTCGATCATAATGACGATGGGGCCTTGATCAATTCCCAGCTCAGCGTTGTCATACCAACTGACACTCTGGTTAAACGCGTCGATGAAGCCATAGGCCGTCCAAAGGGCGTTCTTGCCGTTGGTGTAAAGGTATTGCAAAGTTGGCAACGCGATGTCCGGGGCGAAGGCAATGGCTCCGCCCGCGGCGGTGGGGGCAATCGTGCCGTTATCATTGAGGGCCGGGGGGGCGCCGTGCGCCACGTAGCCGGATGGATCATCAGAGGCGGTCAATCCCCAAACATTGCTGCCATATCCCACCCAGCCCAGCGGGTTGGCGATGCAGTAGGACTGTTGGGCCAGGGCCGCGCGCCGTGAGTTCTCGAAGTAGGTGCTGTTCTGGTTGGTCATATAAGCGTCCGCAATATGGCGGAAGTCCACCCAGCAATGGGAATATTCGTGCCCAAACAAGGGAGGAAACGGGACGAAGGACTGACCGTAATAGGTGACCCAAGTATATCCGCTGGTCCAATAATTCCACGCTGAAGCGGGCAAGGGATTGGTCGCGATGCCAAGGCCGAGCAAATAGAGAATCATCCCTTCATCGTAGCCGACCCAATTGCCAAATCCCGAGAAGCCCGAGGTGGGCTGCCAACCCATCGCCACCGCGTTGGTTCCTTGCGCCATCCACGTCCAATTCACCCCGTTGAATATTGCATCCGCCATCGTCCGAATGCTGGTTTCATTGGCGTTGGTGCCATTGAAATACTGCTTGGCATAGAGGATTCCCGCCAGCAGCAAGGTCGTGTCAATGGAAGACAGCTCCGAGCCGGATGAGCGCAAGGCGGTGTTCATGTCCAGGAAATGGTAGAACCATCCATTATAACCAATTACGCCACTGGTGCCGGGCCCTTGAGGCCCACTGAGGAAGGTGTTCAACGTCGTCTGGACCCGCGCCACGGCCTGGGTCCGCGTGATCCAGCCATGGTCAACACCAATACCGATAGCGGTCAGCCCAAACCCGACCGCCGCAATGCTGCAAGCTGAACCAGTCGTGCTCCGGTCCGGCACGAGACCATTAGTTGGATTCGCCGCATACCAAAAGTAATCGAAATTGGCCTGCTGCAAGTAATCCAGGAATGCATCGTTGCTGGCAAAGGCATTGGGAACTGTGGACAGCGTGACCGAAGGAAGGCTGTTCTGGGAAGTGGTGGTTACCGCCGTAATCTGGTAATAGTAGGTCGTCCCATCGCTGACTGTGAGATCACAGTAGCCCAACGTCGTCAAAACGCTGCTATTCTTTTTGGTGAACAGGCCGCCACTGGAAAGCGAACGATACACGTTATATCCCACCAGGTTGGTATCAGTGTTCGGGTTCCAGTGCAAAATGACGCTTCTGTCCCCAGAAAACATCACCAATCCGGTTGGGGGGGCAATGGCGAGGGCAGTGTAAAAGGCGGCCACCAGGAAGAGGATTTGAAAAATCAGAGTTCGTTTCATAGGTGATCGGGACGGCGATGTAACTCAACTTATCACTGATGAACGTGAGTTCAATGGAAATCAGGAAGCATCGCCATCGGGAAGTCGGGGCGAGCAGACCTCATCTCGTAATCCTCGTAATATTGGCAATGCCTGATCGGAGCGCCGGTTCAAATGACAGGGCTAAACATATCTTGACAATTCCGGACGCGCATGGGAAAATCAGACAAAGGACCCATGTCCACCTATGAAATGCTTTAAGAACCCGTTAGCTGGCCGTTTGCAGTTCTCTCAGAACCCGAACGAGAGAACAAAACGCACATCCTTGATCTTCCCACTCCTGGCCCTTGCCGCAGGCTTGGTGCTGGCCGCCGACCCGGCTCAAGCCGGCAATCTTCTGGTGAACCCAGGTTTCGAGGCCGAAAGTGGGCACGCCCCTTACGGGACAACCGTTGCGACTGGCTGGACTTATTTTTCGCCGCCGGAGCCGCCAAGTTATTTTGGTGATTATTGGGTCCAGCCCGGCACTGCCCACGGTCTCGCCGCGCATTCGGGCACTAATTATTGGAGTCAGTGGAGCGCCCCCCTTAACAATGTTAACAATGGCAACACCAATGCGTCGGGAATATACCAAACCTTTAGCAGCAGTCCCGGATCAATCTATCAGGCCAGTGGGTGGATCTCCGCGCCGAGCGGTGACAATGGCGGATTGGGCGCGGATGCCCTTACTTGGATTCAAGTCGAGTTTCTCGATGTGAACACTAACCTTCTCGCGCTTTACAAGTCGGGTAATTACTCCGCCAGCGTGGGGTATGACACTTGGTTTCAATATCAGGTAACGAACGCATGCGATATTTCGCAACCGTTATCAACCGGCGATCCGTATTTCACCACTTACGCGGTGACCGGTTCGGTGAGCCAGTTGGTGGCGCCAATCGGGACTACAGCGGTCCGTTACCGGTATGTCCTTCTTCAGACTGTCGTCAAGGGGTCGGTGGATCTCGACGACGCAGTTCTGAACCAAACCGGTGGCTTCATCCCGCCCGTCATTAACAACCTTTACCCGGCTAATATGATCTTCGTCAACCCCAGTAACGGCATCACCTTCAACGCCAACTCGCCGAGCGGCCTTACCATCAACACCAACGGTATCCAACTGGTGGTGAACGGCACCAATGTCTCCGGAAGCCTGGCCATCAGCGGTTCCGCTTCGAACAAGAATGTGGCCTATTACGGACTCCAATCCAATTTGTCTTACACGGTGTCCATCAGCGTGACGGACGTCTCCAACCTCACCGGCAACGCGAGCACTTACTTCCAAACTATGTGGTTCGGAATCCAGCCGGTCACATATCTGTGGGAGGCCGAAGATTGGGATTTTACCAACGGAATGTATATTGATAATCCCGACCTTTGCAGCGCAAGTGGCGATCCCAACTGCTACTTCGACAAAACGGGCGTGCAGGGTGTGGACGAGAATAACACGAGTAGCCATTCCGGCCCGTTCCGCCCCGGTGCTCCCATGG
>PLZL01000464.1 GCA_003152145.1 Limisphaerales bacterium | reverse complement strand
TGCGGCCATGCCGGTGAACACGGCGTAAATCAGGATTGTGAAAACCAGCGCCCGGGTCCGTCCGAAATAGTCCGCCAGAATGCCGAACAGGACTCCGCCGATGGCCCAGCCAATCAAAAAAATCGAGAAAATGATTCCGCCATACCAGCCGATGACCTCGGCGGTGACGGGTCCGCCGCCGGGTGCGCGCAGGAGGTCGTGCAGCGCAGGTTGCAGGACCAGCGCGAAAATCGTGGAGTCCATCGAGTCGAACACCCAACCAAGCCACGCGACTAAGAGCACCAGCCACTGGTAGCGCGTGACCCCGTGACGCCATGAAGCCAAGTTCACAAAACAAATTTGTAACGAAACATTTCAGCAAAGGGAAGTGTCAATATGTGAGTTCGCGTTTCGCGCTGACGCTGCAACTGCGGCGAGGGGAGCGGCAAGCAGGCCCACCGAAACCGTTGACTTCTTTCTGCGCGGGGTGTTATGTGAAACATCATGCCTACAGGAAACAGACAAAAAGAGATCGTCGGGATTGCCCTGATCGCGTTGCTGCTGCCTTTCTCCGGGTGTAATTCGCGGCTGGAAACGCCGCGCACGGACCAGTTCATCCAATCGGCGGCGCCGACAAACAGCCATCTGCGCGTCCGTGCGCCCGCGGTTGCTGGACTGTTTTATCCGGCGGAAGAGCCGGTTCTTTCCCGAATGGTTGACGGATTGCTGGAAGGCGCGCCCGTGCATCACGTCCTCCACCTGAAGGGTTTGGTTTGCCCTCATGCGGGCTACCCTTATTCCGGGCCAACCGCGGCGATTGCCTACAAAACACTGGTCGGGCGCGAAGTGCAAACCGTTGTCATCCTCGGCCCCAGTCACTATGCCCTGTTTCAGGGCGCGTCGGTTCCCAATGTGGACGCTTACCAAACGCCCCTTGGAACTGTTCTTGTCTCGGAGAAGGCGCAACAACTCGTCAAGAGCAGCCCCTTTGTTTTGGAACCGCGCTGCCTGATCCAGCGGCCGGCGTGGTGGACGCAATCATCGAAGCCCGCCCCGGCTGCCGGCGAGGACACGCCCGATACCTGGGAACATTCCGTCGAGGTCCAGGTTCCTTTCCTGCAAAAAACTTTGAAGAACTTTAAAATCCTGCCCGTCGTTTTTGGGGAGGTTGACCCTGAACAGGCCGCCAAGGTTTTGGCCGGGGTGATTGATGACAAAACCATCATCGTGGCCAGTTCGGATTTGAGTCATTACCACCCCTACGATGAGGCCAAAGGTCTGGACAACCGCTGCGTCAAGGCGATTTGCGACCTGAACCTTGACGAAATGAAAACCCAGGAAGCCTGCGGCAAATTACCCATTTTGACGCTGATGTATCTGGCCCAGGAAAAAGGCTGGAAGGCGCAATTGCTGGATTACCGCAACAGCGGCGACACCTCGGGCGACAAGAGCCACGGTGTTGTCGGCTATGCCGCCATCGCTTTTTACGAGCCGGTGCCCCAAAACTTTGACGCCACTGAACGAAAGTTTTTACTGGATCTCGCCCGGACAACGCTGGTGCATGTGGCGACGAATGGCAGCCTGCCGGAAGTCAGCGCCAAAAACGTTTCGCCGAAGCTGTCGGAGACGAAAGGGTGCTTCGTGACGTTGACCGAAAATGGCGAGTTGCGCGGCTGCATCGGGAACATTCTGCCGCAGGAACCGCTATACCAAGCCCTCGTGGACAACGCGCGGAACGCGGCCACCCGCGACCCGCGTTTCCAGCCGGTGCGGCCCGATGAGGTGAATAAAATCAAAATCGAGATCAGCGTGCTGACGGAACCGCAACCGTTGCGTTTCAGTTCGCCCGAGGACCTTCTGAACAAATTGCAACCTTACGAAGACGGCGTGGTGTTGCAGATTGACTCGCGGAGCGCGACGTTTCTGCCGCAAGTTTGGGAGCAGATTCCCGACAAGGTCGAATTCCTCAACCACCTCGCGCAAAAAGCCGGCTGTGCGCCGGACGACTGGCGCGGCAGAAATGTCAGCGTCTCCATCTACCATGTCGAGGCGTTCGAGGAATCGGAGTGATGCTTCATGCCCGACCACAAGCCGACCATCCTTGCTGTGGCGAGTGAACGGCGGCTCGTGCTGCTGGCCGTCGGGGCGCTGGGTGTTTCGTGCGTGATGACGCAACTGGCGCTGATGCGCGAACTGCTCGGCGCTTTCAGCGGTAACGAACTGGTGCTCGGCGTGGTGCTGGGCAACTGGCTGTTGCTGATGGGCATCGGCACCTGGCTCGGTCGGACCTCCGACAAACTCCGAAACCCGCTGGCCGTCCTGGTCGGGATGCAAATTCTGGTGGCGGTTCTGCCGCTGTTGCAGGTGTTTCTCCTTCGGGCTTTGCGCAATGTGGTTTTCATCCGGGGCGCAGAAGTTGGTGTCACCGAAACCGTCATCAGCGCTTTCGTCCTGCTGCTGCCGTATTGCGTCGTGGCGGGCTATGCCCTGACGCTGGCGTGCTCGTTGCTGGCGCGCCTCGCAAACGCCGGCGTGTTCGGAGTTCCGCCTTCAGGCGGTTCCGTAATTGAAGGCGCGCAGGGGACGGAGGGGTTGAAAATCCAGTCGCCTGAAGGCGGGACTCCAAACTTGGTTGCGGGCCATGTGTATGTCGCGGACAGCATCGGCAGCATCGGTGGCGGCGTTCTATTCAGCTTCGTGCTGGTTCGGTTTTTCGACCATGTCGGCATCCTAGTTTATCCCGGCGTGTTGAACCTGCTGGTTGCCGGGACGATGAGTTTTCGCACCGGACACAAATTGCTTTTGGCGATTGCAGGAGTCCTGGCCGTTGCGGTAACGGCGGCGGCAGTTTTGGTTGACCTCGACGCTGTTTCCACGGCCTTGGAATATCCGCGACAGCACATCGTGGCGCGGGTGAACTCGCCTTACGGCAAACTGCTCGTCACGGAATCCGACGGCCAGTTTGATTTCATTGAGAACGGCATTCCGCTCACCTCCACCCGTGACGACCAGCACGTCGGGGAGGCCGTGCATTACGCGATGGCGCAGCGGCCTGATGCGCGCAAGGTGCTGCTCGTGGCCGGCGGGATCTCGGGCACGGCGAAGGAGATCCTGAAATACAATGTCCGCCGGGTGGATTATGTAGAGCTCGACCCAATGATCCTGGAGTTCGGGCGAAAATACCTGCCGGAAAATCTGGCGGACCACCGGATCAAAATCATCAACACCGACGGGCGCCTGTTTGTCCGGCAGACCGGCGAAAAATACGACGTTGTCATCGTGGATGTGGCCGAACCCTCGACCGCGCAGCTCAACCGGTTCTTTACCGTGGAGTTTCTGGCTGAAGTCAAACGGACGCTTTCTCCGGACGGCGTGGTGTCCTTTTCGCTCGGGCATTATGAAAATTACGTCAGCCCGGAGCTGGCGCGAATGCTGGCGTCGGCTTGCCGGTCATTGAAGCAATCGTTCCCGAACGTGCTGGTGATTCCCGGCGGACAGGTTTTCTTTCTCGCGTCGGACGGCCCGCTCTTTGACGACATCGCTTCGCGAATCGAACAGCAGGGCATCAAATCGAAACTGATGAACCGGCATTACCTCGACGCGATGCTGACTGCCGACCGGATGATGGACATGCAGCGCGCCATCGCGCAGCCGGCGGCGTTGAACACGGACTTCAACCCGGTGCTGTATTATTACCACCTGCGCCACTGGATGAGTCAGTTCAAAACCGGCTTCGGCGTGTTACAGGTGTTGCTGCTTGTTTTGCTTTGCGTCTATCTCGTCCGGTTGCGCGGAACGGCTTTGGTTTTGTTCGCCTCGGGCTTTGCGGGAACGGCATTGGAGATCGTGCTGCTGCTCGCGTTCCAGGTTCTTTGCGGTTCGGTCTATCATCAGGTCGGAGTGATTGTGACCGTCTTCATGATTGGGTTGGCCGCCGGAGCGTTGATGGTGAATCGGCGCATGAAATCCCGGAGTAATGGAGTGATGGAGTATTGGGACAAACCCGGTCATGCGCCCGCTTCATCACTCCACCACTCCACCACTCCGATTGCAAAGCATCTGGCTCTCCTCGCCCTTGCCATCGCCGGTTACGCCATTCTACTTGTCTTTTTGCTGCCGCTGTTGAATCGAATGGGTGATATGACCGCGTCACTCTGGTTCATCAAGGCGGTTATTGCCCTGCTGACTTTGATTCTCGCGGTGCTGGTAGGGATGCAATTTCCGCTGGCCAACCGGCTGGAATTCGACGGCACCGTTGCGGGCGCGTCCCGCCTTTACACGGCGGATTTCGTCGGCGCATTCCTGGGCGCGTTGCTGGCGAGCACACTCTTGATTCCGCTGGTTGGCGTGACGGGCGTTTGCCTGTTGACGGCGGCGCTGAATATTCTTGGCGGTGTAATGATTCAATTTCGAAAGGCGATAACATGAACAAACTCAACTTTGTTTCTCTCAAAATGGTTCGCTGGAGCGGGTGGCTGTTGCTGCCGTTGGTGATGGCCTTCCTGCTGACCGGTTACATCATGGATGGCCGCTACGGCTTTGGCAGACTGCTGGACGAGGAAACCGCGCTGACGCTCCACCGCATGTTTCACCTGCCGTTGATCGTCCTCGTGCTGGCGCACGTCGTGCCGGCGATGTATCTTGCCTTCCAGCGATGGGGCTGGATCAAACATCGCGAAGAGACATAGCGTGAATTTCGAACTCCAGAACCGGCGTCCCAGCCTAGTGGGAGGAATCTCGCGTCGCACTGCCATTGGTCTCGGCGCAGCGGGTGTGGTCGGCCTGGCGGGCGCAGCTTCGTTTTTTGATTTCTTCGCCAGATGGCGCGAGGCCGAGGCCCCCGCCGACATCTTCAAAGGCGACGCGCCAACGGGTGAGCTTTGGGAACTGTGGCAAAAACGCGGCTGGGTGAAGGAGGCGCGGCATTACCTCAAGCTCGGCCGCAACGTCCAGTGCAAGGTCTGTCCGAACAATTGCATCCTCGCGCCGGGCGACCGCAGCCATTGCCGCAACAAGGTCAACCGTGACGGCACGCTCTACACGCTGGTCTATGGCAACCCATGCACGTTCCACGTTGACCCGGTCGAGAAGAAGCCGCTGTTCCATTTCATGCCCGGCACGTTGAGCTTTTCGCTCGCCACCTCCGGCTGCGTCTTCCGCTGCCTGAATTGCCAGAACTGGGAAATTTCACAGAAGAAACCCGAGGAAACCAAAGACCCGCGCGGCGGGGAACTTCGTTTGAAACCACCGTTGCCGCCGGGCCTNNGGCGCACGCGCGGAAGCTGAAAAACATCGTCGTCACTTGCGGCTCAATTGAGGAACGGCCTGCGCGCGACCTGTATCAATTCGTGGACGCCGCGCACGTGGACCTGAAAGGTTTCGACGAGGACACCTACAAGAAACTCAACTCCGGCAAACTCTCTGCCATCCTCGCCACGTTGAAGGTGCTGAAAGACCTCGGCGTCTGGTTCGAGATCATCAACCTCGTCGTGCCGACTTACACGGACAACCCCGACACCATCCGCCGGATGTGCGGCTGGATTGTGAAGGAGCTGGGGCCGGACCGGCCACTGCATTTCTCGCGGTTCCAGCCGCAGCACAAGCTCGCGCACCTGACGCCCACGCCCGTGGAGACGCTGGTGAAAGCCCGCGATGCCGCCCGCGCCGAGGGACTGCACTACGTCTATATCGGCAACGTGCCCGGCCTCGAAGGCGCGGAGACGACTTGGTGTCCCAACTGCAGGAAAGCCGTCGTCGAACGCGACATCTTCGCCGTCACCCGCATGGACATCACCGACGGCAAATGCCGTTTCTGCGGGACGAAGATTGCGGGAGTGTGGGGATGAAAAGCAGAAGTCCGAAATCCGAAGTCGGAGGCCCAAGGTCAGACCGCGCGAGATTTGACGCCCTGAGTTTTGAATTCGTCCGCAAAAAGCTTCCCTCGCGCAGAAGGAAGAATAAGCTCCCCGATCAGTGGGATTGATGAATCTGAATATTCACGTTCATTAAGTTCCACGGGAAATTTTGAACTATGGATGGAAGCTGTTTGTTCAGGACAGGCGAGAGCTTTCCCGAAAAGCTTGATGGACGCTTGGCTGCTTTTAAGAAAGAACGCGCCTGCCTGGCACTTCCGCCTTCCGCTTCGTGGACGAATTTCCAACCGTCTCCCGTCTTCCCCGCACTGCATCATCAACCTCCGCCGATCTCGGGGCGTCCGCGTTCTATTCGCACAGGCACTTTCGTCAAGCATGACTTGGGTATAAATTCTAGCGTAGTGGAAATGTGGTGCGGGTTGAATCTGGTTCGGCGCTTAGTCACCCGGACCAACCACCACGAAAAATGAACAAGTCCGAAGGCCAAGTCATCATTGCGGAGTTGATGCCGCACGCGCCGGTGTCGGTGCCCGCAGTCGGCGGAAAGCGCGGCAACCGAGCTGGCGCATCCGTCAGCGCGATGACCGAAGCTGTCCGGCGGGTCGTCAGGGCCAGGCCGGAGACAGTCGTGCTCGTTTCGCCGCACACGCCACGATGCCCGCCCGCTTCGCCATGCAAGCCACGGCCAGTCGCATGCCACCGGACGAATGTTGACATGACTCCGGCTTTGCCCGCTTTCGTTTTCTGCCGGTTGCACCGCTTGCGAGTCAGCGGTAGATTGACCCAATGAAAACCATTCTCTTCGTCGAAGATGACACCAACATCGTCGAAATTTACCGCGATGGCTTGCTGCGGGAAGGTTTTGAAGTGCTGATTGCCGCAGATGGCCTCGCGGCCATGAAGTCACTGCACAATACCAAACCCGACCTCGTCATCCTCGACCTGATTATGCCCAAGTTCAGCGGGGCTGAAGTTCTCAAGTTCATCCGCTCCAATCCCGTCCTCAAGGACACCAAAGTCGTTGTTTTTTCCAATGACTTCATGGCCGAAGTCGCGCTCGAAGCAGCGAAGCTTAGTGCCGACGCCACTCTCCTGAAATTCACTTGCACTCTTGAACAACTAATCAACGTCGTCAAAACCCTGCTCGGCGACGGTCATGCTGGCGAAGAACACCCGAAACCCTAGGGCGCACCCGCCACAATGGCCGCCCTGATTTGCTACGTTACCACCGCGCCTGCTGCCGCGACCGAAGCCCCGGCTTGCGGCAACGGACTCGGCGAAACCCCTGCCGCCGCCGACGCCCTACGTCACCGCCAAAGCCGATAATGTTGTGTATGAAAACGTGGCCGGCGAGGTGAATCCGTTTATGAGCGGGCAACTGCGCATATTCGTTCAGCAAAAAGGGCGGATGCCGGTGAGTTTTACGGAGTTTGCGAACACGCGTTTCGACAGCATCACGCCGTCCGCCAGAAGGAAAAAAATGGGCCATTGACGCCGCCACGGTTCAAGTCAAGGCGGTCGAGATCAAACAGTGAGTCATGGCGGTTTCTTCCGATTCGAAGCAACCGCACCCCGGCAATGACGGAACGCAAGTCCATGCGAAGAACGCAGACGTATTGAGCGCGGCAAGCACGCCTGCGAGCGCCGCCGTCGCGGCGGCATGTTTCGGGAATAATCTTCCGCAACAACTCGCCGGCGAGTTATTGTGAACGCCTGTGCTTCGAAACACGCCGGCGGGACGCCAGCGCTCCCGGATTATTCGCGCGACGGGAAGTCGAACGTGACCTTGCCCTTCTTGTCCATCACGAGGAAAGCGGGGAACGGCTTGCCAGATTTGGAGATGAATTTGTCGAGCAGGTCGGTCTTGCGGGCGGACAATAATTTCCGTGCCTGCTCCGGCTCGATGGGCTGCTGCAGGATTTCCCGGTTGATCTTGAACCGGCACGGCTTGGCCTCCACCTGCGATTTTTCGCAAATGTAGCCGGCCTCGGTGTCAAAGATCTTTCCGCCGCATTTCGGGCACTTGCCCACTTCGGTTTTACCGGTGAAATCAACCTTTGGCAGCGGTTCCTTCGGCCCCGCGGCCTTCGATTTGGATTTTCGTTCGCGCGGCAGAAACTCGAACGCCGTCTTGCCGTCCTTCAAGACGAGGAACGCCTCAAACTTGCGGTTGGTTTTATTGGAGACAAACCCCTTTAATAAATCGGTCTTGCCCCCGGCCAGCAATTTCCTGATCTGTTCCGCTGAAATTTCCTGCTGCAAAATGATTTTGCCGGTGCGGAAGGTGCAGGATTTTTCCGCGCCCGCCTGTTTCTCGCAAACGTAGTTCATCCCGGCATCGAAAACGTTCGCGCCGCATTTCGGGCATTTGCCGAGCGGCTCCTTGCCTGTGAAATCCACGGGCGCGGCGTCCACACCGTCCTTGTTCTGGTCGTTGCCGAAATCAAATTCCATCTTGTGCTCACCGTTCATTTTCAGCACCGCGGCAAACGGAAAACCCTTCTTGCTTCGAAAACCCTGCAGAGGGCCGATCTGCTTTTCTGTGATGAGCTTCTCGACCTCCTCCGGCTCGAACATCCGGCTGCATAGCGTTTTCCAGACCGCAAAATCACACTTCACGCACTGGAACTGTTTGTATTGCTCGTGAATTTCACTGCCGCACTTCGGGCACTTCACGTTCAGCACGCCAAAGTCGCCGGGGATTGTGTCGTGCTCGTATTTTTTGGCGCGCTCGACAATGTGCCGCGTCATGTCGGCGATGCCCGACATGAATTCCGAGCGGCTGATTTGTTTGCGCTGGATTTGACGCAACTGAAACTCCCAGTCGCCCGTCAACTCCGGCTTCGTCAATTCGGGAATGCCGAGACCGTTCAGCAGTTCCATCAGCGAAAACGCCTTCGCAGTCGCCTGCAACTCACGGCCGTTGCGATGGATGTAATCTTCGTAAATCAGACCTTCAATGATCGCCGCGCGCGTCGCCGGCGTGCCGAGGCCTTTCTCGTTCATTGCCTCGCGAAGTTCGTCGTCGTCCACGAGCTTGCCCGCGCCCTCCATCGCCGAGAGCAGCGTCGCTTCCGAATATCGTGCTGGAGGTTTCGTCACGTTATCTTTCACTTCAATCGCGCTCGTATTTACCGTTTCATCCGGCTTCACCGGCGCTAGGCTCGGCGTTTCCTCGGAATCCGATTCCTTGCCATAGACCGTCAGCCAGCCGGGCGAAACCAAAACCTTGCCCGCGCTCTTGAACGGCTCTCCCTCGACCCGCGTGATACGGGTCGTCTCCAGAAATTCCGCCGCCGGATAAAAAATGGCGAGAAATCGCTTCGTCACCATGTCGTAAAGTTTCTGTTCCGGCTCGGACAAATGCCCTGGCGCGAGCGCCGTCGGGATGATGGCGAAATGATCCGAAACCTTGGCGTTGTTGAATATGCGTTTGTTCGGATGCACCCAGCCACTTTTCAAAATCTGGTCGGCGAAGGTCGAATAACCCGTGACACCCTCAAGCATCCCGAGCGTGGTTTTCACCGTGCCGATGTAATCTTCCGGCAACGCGCGTGAATCCGTTCTCGGATACGTCAAAACTTTGTGCCGCTCATAAAGCGCCTGCGCCAGACCAAGCGTGTTCTTCGCCGAAAAACCGAATCGCGAGTTCGCGTCGCGCTGCAAGCTCGTCAAATCGTAAAGCAGCGGCGACATCGACGTCGTCGGCTTGCTTTCTTCCGTGACTATGCCCGGCTTGCCGAGACATTTGGCGCGGATGGCTTCAGCTTTTTCTTTTTCCCAAATGCGCTCCGACTTGAGCTGGTCTTCTTCAATTGGAGACAGGCGCGACGCCTGTTCTACCTTGGAGAACTTTTCATCGAACCAGCGGCCGGTGTAATTTCCCGCCGCCGCGTCAAATGTGCCGATGACTTCCCAGAAATCGCGCGGCACGAACTTGCGAATCTTCGCCTCGCGTTCGACCACAATCGCCAGCGTCGGCGTCTGNNCGCGTGCCGTTGATGCCCACGAGCCAGTCCGCTTCCGAACGGCTGATCGCGGCATCGGAGAGGGGTTGCATGGATTCGTCGCTGCGCAATTGCGCGAACCCCTCGCGGATGGAGGCGGGCGTCATGGATTGCAGCCAAAGGCGCCGGATCGGCTGCTTCGCCTTCGTGTGGCGGACGATGTTGCGAAAGATCAATTCCCCTTCGCGCCCGGCGTCGCAGGCGTTGATGAGTTCGGTCACGTCGTCGCGCTTGATGAGTTTTTTGAGGACGCGCAGGCGGCCTTCGCTTCTCTCAATCGGTTCCAGATCGAAGTGCGGCGGGATGACCGGCAGGTGTTTGAAAGACCATTTGCCTTTCGCGGCTTCGACGCCCGGTGGCGGCACGATGGTCAGCAAATGGCCGACGGCCGACGAGATGACATACTCGTCGTTTTCAAAATAATCCTGATGCTTCTGAAACTTCCCGAGCGCCTTCGAGATGTCGCCGGCCACGGACGGTTTCTCCGCAATGATGAGTGCTTTGCCCATGTCGCGGCAGATTCTTATGCCGCGAACCATGTCGGGCGCAACTCATTTTTTATTTTGGGTCAGGCAAATTTAACCACGGCTTGCCGCGCCGAAGCCTGGTGAAGGCGGGATGGACACGGATGCTTAAGGCAAATTCCGCTGATTTACATGAATTACAGACCGGAATTCAATTCGCGGTGATTCGTGAAATTCGCGGAAAAATTATTTTTGCGGCACCGGAAATTTCTGCTGCATCGCCGCCTGAATCTGCGCCCACGTCGGGCAGTTCAATCCTTTCGTTCCCGCCGCCATGCCTGTGGCGTAGGCCGTCGCGGGTGAAGTTCCCTGCACCGCAAAGGTTTGCCCGCCGTAAGAAAATATGCTGGTGCCGGGCAGCGCCATGTCAACCTGCGGCGAGAAATTGGCATACGCGGCGAGCTGCCCCGGCTGGCCCAATGCCGTGACGTCATTGACTCCGGGAATCGCCGCCGGATAAGTCGGGGCGCTGACCGGCTGGTTGCCGGCCGCCGCGAAAATGACGATTCCTCTGGCAAGCGCCTGATTGACAATGTCGTCGAGAATCGAGCTGTCCGTGGTGCCGCCGAGGCTCATATTGAGAACTGTCGCGCCGCCGTTCACCGCCGCCTGGATACCGAGCGCGACGTTCCAAGTGGTCGTCATCTCGCTCGCATCATAAACCACCACCGATAAAATCTTGACCGGACTTTTTCCGTTTGACGACTGCTGAATGGCTTGCGCCATCGCGTTGGCCATGGCCGTTCCATGCGTGGGAACCGGCGAGTTGTTTGTCGCCAGATTACCCACCACGGAAATCGGCGTTAACATGATCGGATCAAGCTGGCTGCCGAGGGATTGCACCTGCGTGTCAATCAAGCCGACGACCGGACTGCAAGGGTCGTTCGGCGTCGAAGGATCCAGCGTCAGGGCAGGCGTGGAACTGGGTGGGGCATTTGCAATCACTTGCGGAGTGGGCGGCGGATCAAAAATGTAATTGTAATCCACGGCGGCGACATCGCTGTTGCCCCGAAGTTTGGCGAGGGCGGCATCGGTCGTGGCGGCGTCGGCAAATTCGATCCGGTAAATGCCCAGCTTGTCGTCGCGCCCGGTGATTTTTGCCCCGAGCAGCTTCGCCAGCGCGTCAATGTCCGCACCGGGCTTGAGTTTGACGATCAATTCATTGGCGACGTGCCGCTGCTTCTTCACCACCGGCTTCTCCGGCCACACCGGCTGTGTGGCGTTTTCCCTCTGCGTGGTGAAAACGTAAAGGAAATCCGGGCCGTTGGTCTGCGGCACAAACGCAAAGTTCAAATTGCCAAGCAACATCCGCAACGCGTCGTCCGGCGGCAAATCCTTGAACTTGGTGGACGCGATGCGCGCCGTGCCCGGCTCGACAAAGATATGCCAGCCGGTCTGATGGGCGATGTCTTCCAGCAGCGGCCAGAGCGGTTCGCCGTGGATGTCGGCGTCCACGAGGTCGGCAGCCTTGTTCCAGACGAGCGAATTTGAATTCGTCTCCGCCGCGCGTGCGCTAAAAGTGCACGCGAGCAGCAGGCAAAATCCAAACCGGCGCATTTGAATCATTGGATTGATTGACATTTTGAAAGCGCTTTCGGTTGAAATGTTCAGACATTTATTTTTGCGAGACGGCCTTCACCCACGCCTGATTGTCGAGATACCATCGAACCGTCTCGCGGATGCCATCTTCAAACTTGTGCGCGGGCAACCAGCCAAGTTCGCGCTGAATCTTAGTCGCGTCAATGGCATAACGGCGGTCGTGGCCAAGCCGGTCTTTGACGAACGTGATGAGCTTGCGCGAATTCCCGCCGAGTTTGGGCGCGAGTTCGTCAATGATGTCGCAAATCAATTCGACGATGCGGAGGTTCGCCCATTCATTGTGGCCGCCGATGTTGTAAGTTTCCGCAATCCTGCCTTTGCTGAGCACGGTCCAGAGCGCCTCGACGTGGTCGCGGACGTAAAGCCAGTCGCGCACATTCATGCCGTCGCCATAGACCGGCACCGGCTTCCGCGCCAGAATGCTTTGAATCACCACCGGGATGAGCTTTTCGGGAAATTGATACGGGCCGTAATTGTTCGAACAATTCGTGATGACCGTCGGCAGACCGTAGGTGTGGTGATACGCCCGCACCAGCATGTCGGATGATGCCTTGCTCGAGGAATACGGCGAGTTCGGCGCGTAAGGCGTCTTCTCCGTGAACAATCCCGTCGCGCCAAGCGAACCATAAACCTCATCGGTCGAGACGTGGTGAAATCTTCTCCCTTCAAATTTGCCGTTCCAAAATCCCCGGCAGGCTTCGAGCAGATTGAAGGTGCCGACGATGTTCGTGGTGATGAAATCGCCCGGCCCGG
>PLZL01000298.1 GCA_003152145.1 Limisphaerales bacterium | reverse complement strand
AAACATTTCCCCTGTCTGAAGCTTATCGGCTGCTCGAACCCGGACCGGTCGGGCTGGTCACCACGGCCCGCGCCGGGCGCGCGAACGTCATGCCCATGTCGTGGCATTTGATGATGGAGTTCGTGCCGCCGCTCGTGGGCTGCGTCATCAGCAACCGGAACCATTCGTTTGAAACATTAAAGGCGACCCGGGAATGCGTCATCAACATCCCCACGGTGGAGCTGGCGGAAAAGGTGGTGGCCTGCGGGAACGCTTCGGGCGAACAGGTGGACAAGTTCAAAGCTTTTGGCCTCACGCCAGTGGCTGCCGCGTGCGTCAAGGCCCCGCTCATCGCCGAGTGTTATGCCAGTCTGGAATGCAAGGTCGTTGATGGGAAGCTGGCCGCCAAATACAACTTCTTTGTCCTCGAGGTCGTCAAAGCGTGGATTGATCCAGCGAGAAAACATCCGCGGACGATTCATCACCAAGGGGAAGGCGTGTTCATGGTGGCGGGCCGGACGATTCATTTGCCTTCCCCAATCACTTCCCGCGCCTGAAAATAAATGCCCGGCCGCTGTGAGCCATGCCCCAGCCATGAACCGCCGGTTGTGTCCTAATCTGAATTTCAAACTTGCAGGCGGAGCGCGAGTTGTCCCAACTCGCAGCATGTCCGCACCGTCCAGCCGCTGCGGATTGAGGACAATCCGCGCTCCGTGCCAAATTAGGGCACTGCCGAACCGCCGCCGAACTCGACGCTTTACTTCCCGCCGTTTTGGATTAAGCCTTCAAAGGAGAACTCTGACATGACATCGCCTGTTTCCCATCCCCGTGATCCCCTGCACGGCATCACGCTGGAGAACATTCTCAACCAACTGGTCCAGCGGCATGGCTGGGGGGAGATGGGGCGGCGCATCAACATCCGCTGTTTCCAATTCAATCCTTCAGTGAAGTCCAGCCTCACGTTCCTGCGCAAGACGCCCTGGGCGCGCCAGAGGGTTGAAGACTGGTTCATCGCAGAATTATGAGCCGACCCTCAAACACACCGGGCATCTGCCGGATTGACCAGCCGGAAAAGCACAACCACGGCTTTTTTGTGCGGGTGCAACGCCGGGGCAAAATCCATTCCGCATTCTTCACCGACTTCAAGCATGGAGGACGGCGGCGGGCGCTGGCGGCGGCAAAACAACATTACGGGAAGTTGCTGAAACGACTCAAACCAATGACCCGCCGCCGGTGGTCAGAAATGCGGCGGCGCAAGGGTTCGTCCGACATCGTCGGCGTGCAGCGGTTGGTGGACTGGGGATTTTGGCCGATTCGGACGTATTGGAAAGCGACCTGGTGTCCCAAACCGTATGTCGTCCGGCGGAAACAATTTTCCGTGCGGAAGTTCGGCGCGCGGAAAGCCAGATGGCTGGCCATTCGTGCCCGGCGCGCGGGCTTGCGGAGCATGCAGCCCTGAATGACATTACGACCGTCCTGGCAGATAAAAATTGAAACCGTTTAAACCATGAGCATTCCATCCAAACCCAAAGGACTTTCCGGCGCGCAGGTGGCCCGGACCGCTGAATTCGTCAATTATCAGGACGGCGCGGTCGTCAGCCGGGAGATAGTGAGGAAACCCACCGGCAGCGTGACGCTCTTTGCCTTCGACGAGGGCCAGGGTTTGAGTGAACACACCGCACCATTCGATGCGTTGGTGCAGGTTTTGGAAGGTGAGGCCGAAATCATGGTGTCCAGCCAGTCCCATCGCGTGCAGGGCGGCGAGATGATTCTGCTGCCCGCCGGTCAACCGCACGCGCTCAAGGCCATCAAGCGGTTCAAGATGATGCTCACGATGATCCGGTCATGAATGTATTTCTGGTTAACGCTCACGCCGAGCCGCGAAGTTTCAACGGCGCCTTGTTTCGCACGGCCCAGGACACCCTGCGCGCCGCCGGCCATGCGGTGACCGTTTCCAATCTCTACGCCATGAAGTTCAACCCGGTGTCGGACCGCCGCAATTTCACGTCGGTGAAGAATCCCGAATTCTTCAAACAACAGATTGAGGAAATGCACGCCACGGAGGTGGGCGGCTTTGCACCCGACGTGGAAGCCGAGTTGCGCAAGATGGAGACGTGCGACCTGATGATCTGGCAGTTCCCGCTCTGGTGGTTCGGACTGCCGGGAATCCTCAAAGGCTGGGCGGACCGAGTCTTTGTGATGGGCCNNGCTGGAACGGGGACATCCACGCCATTCTACGGCCCATCCAGCGCGGGATTTTGCGCTTTACCGGCTGGTATGTCTTGGCGCCAAACATCATTTATGCGCCGGTGCGTGTGACCGATGAACAGCGGCAGGCCAGTTTACAGGTCTGGGCGGCGCGGTTGCGCGCCATCGAGAGCGAGCAGCCCATCGAGGTCGGAGAATACTGAACTCAACACCGAATGCCGAACTTTGAACGCCGACCGCGCCTTCAAAGGAGAGTTGTAGAAATTCAGCAGATATCCACCAGTTGGAAAGCCTTGCATCCTGACAAATATTTGACGCGCGCTCGTGCTGGGGCCCGGCAGTATGAAACGTGGCTGGCCGGTCACGTCCGCGTGATCAAGAGCGGCCTGGGCGTCAAGCACGAGTTGATGGCGCGGGACGCATTTTCGTTTTGGCCGATTCGTTTCCGGAGGCCGACGCTCCATCCAATTGGGTTGCGCGCGCACGACAAAACCCAGAATGCCGCCGCGCGCCCCCTTGCTCGATCGCAATCTGTGTTGAAAACAAAAAGGGACGGCGCGTGGCCGTCCCCGTTTGTGCATTCCCCAACAGATTATTGCTGTGGCGCGGCAGCCGGCGCGGCAGCCGGCGCGGCAGCCGGCGCGGCACGGCGCTGGCGCGGCTGGCTCATCGTCTGCCATTGGGCGAATTGATCTGGCGTCAGGACGGCTTTCATTTGAGTAGCCGTGTCATCGCGGAGGGCCTGCGTCTTGGTCCGGCGATCTTCCGGTGACAGCGTCGTGTCCGCACGCAGGTCGCGAACCTTTTGCTGCTGCGCGTCCAAGATGGTTTTGACCTTGGCCTTTGTGGCATCGTCCAGTTTAAGTGTCGTGGCGAGTTGGTCAATGTTCGGAGCACCCCTCATGCCGCGAGCAGGTGGCGGCCCTGCGGGCGGCGGGTTGGTGCCGTTTTGCGCCTGAAGCACGGCACTGCCGGCTAACAGGCTGCCGGCGACCAGCGCGGCAATAATCAATGATTTCGATAATTTCATAAGCTTTTTGTTAACGGTGTTGGTTTTCAAAACCGCCGTTTCCTCTTGGAACGGCGGGTTGCTGCATCAGACGCGCCCGACGGAAAAAGGTTACAGCCCGCGCAGCACCTTGGCCGCCGCCTTGACCGTCCGGCCAATGTCCGCCGCCGTGTGCGCCGTGGAAATGAAGCCCGACTCGAATTGGGACGGCGCGAGGTAAACGCCTTCCGCCAGCATTCCGTGGAAGTATTTTTTGAACCGCTCGCGGTCGCTCTTCATCGCGTCGGCCAGATTCCAGACCGTTTCGCCGGTGAAGTAGCCACAAAACATCGAGCCGCAGCGGTTGAACGTCATTGGAATTTTCGCCGACTTCGCGGCGTCACGCATCCCTTCTTCGAGTTGCGCGCCGAGTTCTTCCAGCAGTGCATATTTATTTCCGCTTTCCGCTTTCTGCTTTCCGCTTTCGGAATTGAGTTCTTCCAGCGCCGCGATGCCCGCTGCCATCGCCAGCGGATTGCCGCTCAATGTGCCCGCCTGATAGACCGGCCCTAGCGGCGCGAGCCAATCCATAATGTCCGCGCGACCGCCGAACGCGCCCACCGGCAGCCCGCCGCCGATGATTTTGCCGAGACACGTCAAATCCGGCGTGATTTTGAAACGTTCCTGCGCGCCGCCCTTCGCCAGACGAAAACCCGTCATCACCTCGTCGAAAATCA
>PLZL01000044.1:211-3571 GCA_003152145.1 Limisphaerales bacterium | reverse complement strand
CGCGCGGCCAGCACGTCTCCACCAACGCGAACATGTGGCGGATCAGCGGCGATTTCTGGGACAGCTGGGGCGCGTTGTATGCCCAATTCGCGCGGGTTGATAGCTGGACGCCGTTCCGCGCGCCTGGACACTGGCCGGACGCGGACATGATTCCGTTCGGCAACGTGCGCGCGTGGACGACCAATGGCTGGACGCACTTCACGCATGATGAACATTACACACTGATGACGCTCTGGTCTATTGGCCGCTCGCCGCTGATTCTCGGCGGCAACCTGCCGAAGAATGACGACTTCACTCTCTCGCTGCTGACCAACGACGAGGTGATCGCGGTCAACCAAAACTCCGCAAACAACCGCCAGCTTTTCAACACCAACAATCAAGTCGTGTGGGTGGCGGACGTGCCGGGAACGAAAGACAAATACCTTGCCGTGTTCAACACCTCGCCTCCGCCGCCCGGACGTGGCCGCAGTGGTGCGCCGCCGGCGGTTGAATTGGCGGATAATTCAGCCGGCACCAACGCCACCGCTGCGCGGCCTGCAGTGACCAACACACCTGTGGCAACTCCGCCGGCCAAAGAGCCGGTCAGCATTTCCGTTTCGCTGGCGGATCTCGGCATCAGCAGTTCGGCGAAAGTGCGCGATCTCTGGACGCACAAGGAACTCGGCGACTTCACCGGCGAATTTGCGCCGGTCATCAACTCGCACGGCGCGGGACTCTACCGCGTGTCACCCGTTCACTAATTCGTTTTCAATTTTGCGAGCTCGTGAAACATCCATGTCCAATAATTAATCTGTTGTTCGCCCTCGCTTTGCCGACGTTCGCATAACCATTATGAAAAATTCACACTCACGTCGTCAGTTCATAAAAAATTCCGCGTTGTTTGTCGGCGCGGGCATGAGCTTTCCGATGCTGCGATCTTTCGCCGATGACACCAACGCGCCTGACCCGAATGCTTTGGCGGCTGGTGCCGCGCCGAGCACTGCTCCTGCCGCTGCGCCGCCGGTTGTTTTGCCACCGGCGCCGGCGCCGATTCTCGCGCCGCCCCGTTTTGGCGTCGCCGCCGGCCCGTTTCAGCCTTCGTGGGAATCGTTGTCCAGCTATCAAGTTCCCGACTGGTTCCGCGACGCGAAGTTCGGCANNCGCACTGGGGGCCGCAATGCCAGCCCGAGATGGGCGACTGGTATGCGCAACGGATGTATCAGTTCAACGGTGCCATCTATAAATTCCATTGCCAGAAATACGGCCATCCATCCAAGTTCGGTTTCAAGGATGTGATTCACCAGTGGAAGGCAGAGGACTGGGATCCCAAGCACCTGATTCACCTCTACAAACGCGCCGGCGCGAAATATTTCGCGGCCATGGCCCACCACCATGACAACTTTGACAATTTCAACTCGACGTATCAGCCGTGGAACAGCGTCGCCATCGGGCCGAAGAAAGACATGGTCGGTGGCTGGGCGAAGGCGGTTCGCGCCGCCGGCCTGCGGCTGGCGGTGACTTCCCACGGTGATCGCGCCTGGAGCTGGTATCAGGACGCGCAACGTTCCGACACGAGCGGTCCATTGGCCGGTGTGCCTTACGACGGGTTGATGACCAAGGCCGATGGCCAGGGACTTTGGTGGGAAGGTCTCGATCCGCAGGACCTTTACGCGCAGTATCACGTGATGGGCCGTTACGGCTGGCCGCAGAGCGGCAATCCCCCGCTCGCCAAGCCCTTTATCGAAAAGTATTTCAACCGCATCATTGACCTGATTGACAAATACCATCCCGACCTTTTGTATTTCGACGACACGGTTCTGCCCATTTATCCCGTCAGCGACATTGGCCTTCGTATCGCCGCTTATCTCTACAACACCAACCTCAAGCGGCACGGCAAACTGGAGGCGGTGATGACCGGCAAGGGCTTGAACGCCGAGCAACGCCGCGCCTTGGTGCTCGATGTCGAGCGCGGCGTCACCAACGGCGGCGAGACCCTGCCGTGGCAGACGGATACTTGCATCGGCTCGTGGCATTATCAGAAAAGCATTTTCGAGCAACACAAATACAAGACGTCCAAGCAGGTCACCCAGATGCTGATTGATATCGTCAGCAAAAATGGAAATCTCCAGTTGAGCATTCCGCTGCCCGGCAACGGCGTGCCCGACGCGGACGAACTCAAGTTCATCGCAGAACTCACCGCGTGGATGGACGTCAACAGCGAGGGCATCCATGGCACGCGCCCGTGGAAAGTTTATGGCGAAGGCCCGTCCGTCACCGTCCAGGCGCCACGCGGCCAGTTCGGCGGAGCGCGCGACGTGCGGCCTTACACCGCCGAGGATGTGCGTTTCACGAAGAAGGGACACACGCTCTACGCCTTCCTCATGGTCTGGCCCGAATCGCGCAACGCGGTGATCAAAAGCCTCGCGACCAATTCGCCGCTCATTGACGTGCGCAAAGTGGCTCATGTCTCGCTGCTCGGTCACTGGGGCAAACTCAAATGGACACAGGACGAGCAGGGACTCAACGTAAAGCTGCCCGACACACCGCCGAGCGCCAGCGCCGTCACGTTGAAAATCAAGGGCGTTGTATAATGACCGTGACAAGTGACGAGTGACGAGTGACAAGCGACGCGAAATCCCGTCATCTGTCACCTGTCAGAATCCGTCGGTAGGATTGACGCTGCCGGATTTCCGGCGCACACTCGCGCGCATGGCAAAGAAATCCGCTGCCCACGTAGGACAGGCGTCGCGCCTGTCTCCGAAATCCAAACAGAAAGCGACCGGCAACGGTAGGGCTGACCTGCCGGTCAGCCAGGACGCGTGGCAGTGCGTCCCTACCAACAAATTGAGATACTCCTCCCTCCTTGACACCCGCGTCGTTTATTGCGATGACAATCGGGAACAGCTTGCCAAATTGCCCGATGCCTGTGTTGACCTGATTTATTCCGCGACTGCGGGACGCCCGCGCTGCGTGCAACTGGCCCGCGTCCTCAAAAAGACCGGCAGCTTTTATTACCACTGCGACAGGCACGCCAGCCACTACGTCAAGGTCATGCTCAATTAAGAACATCTTTATGAACCGACTAAATTATTTTAATCCTTACCAATCGAAAACGGGGGAACACGAAGACCAACTCACAAGGGCATAAACATTTGCCCAGGGTTCGAACTTAACTTCACGTTTAATATTTCCGAGGCAGAAGAGCTTGATAAAAGTGGCAAGCTAAAGTTCATTCTTGCGGAAAAGATCAAAGAAGGTTTGAAAGTTGTGGGACGTGACGGGCACGAATTTTTGAAAGACTTTTAGAAAGGAAAGGAACGTGACCACTAATTTGAAACGCCAATGGCGTGGCATTGATATTTCGCCCACCGCCTGCCGCGT
>PLZL01000044.1:0-198 GCA_003152145.1 Limisphaerales bacterium | reverse complement strand
CCGTCATCGCCCTCGGCGGCATCCCAAACAAGGTGCAGGTCGGTGACATGGGCGTGGATGGCCGCATCTATCCCGTTTCCTCCTCCTCCACGCCATACAGGTTAAAGGGAGGTGAACTCGGGTTGAAAGAACATTGGTATCCCTTCCAAGTAAAATAGAAAGACAAGGTTGGTCGCCCGGACATTGACGCCTTTGAAG
>PLZL01000176.1 GCA_003152145.1 Limisphaerales bacterium | reverse complement strand
GGCTGACCGCCGCCTCGATGAGTTTTTTGAGATAGACCGGATTGGCGTATTGGCGCGCGCCCTTGGAAATCTGGAGCATCAACGGCGCTTTTTCCTCCTCGCACGCCTCCACGATGGCCTGGATGAGTTCCATGTTGTTCACGTTGAACGCGCCGATCGCGTATTTGCCCTTCAACGCCTTCGCAAACAAATCCCGTGTATGTGTCAGTGGCATAATTTTCCTTCGTTCGTTGTTCGATCAACCAGTTCCAATTTCCCAAACGCTGGAAATGGTAGCTCGCTTTTGGATGAATGAAACAAAAATTACGGCCCGCGACCAACCAGAATTTGCCACAAATTGCAAATAAATTGCTTTCCGCCATGGGGTCTTTGGGCGAAGAATCCCGCGTGCAAGCGCGATTTCTCCTCGGCCCGGCCGGCAGCGGCAAGACATTTCTTTGCCTGAAGGAAATCCGCGCCGCATTGCGGGAAAATCCCGAAGGCCCGCCGTTGATTCTGCTCGCGCCCAAACAGGCCACGTTCCAGCTCGAACGGCAACTGCTCGCGGATCCCGAACGGTGGAGCGAGCGTCCCCGCGAGCCGAAATCAAATTCCACCGATGGCTCGCCGGGAGTCTCGCCCCACCAAATCAACGGCTACACCCGCCTGCAGATATTGTCCTTCGAGCGGCTGGCGCGGTTCATTCTTGAAAAACGCTCCATCGCGCCGCCCCGACTTTTAAGCGACGAAGGCCGCGTCATGGTGCTGCGCGCGCTGCTCCTGCGGCATGCAGGTCGGCTGAAACTGTTTGGCCGCAGCGCGCGCCGTCCTGGTTTCGCGCAACAGTTGAGCCGGCTGCTCAGCGAATTCCAACAGCACCAACTCGCATCCGCCAATCTGCGCGCACTCGTCCAGCGCGATGAATTGCCCGTCGAACTCCGCGCCAAACTCCACGACCTCGCGCTGCTGCACGAAACTTACACGAACTGGCTCGGTGAACATGAATTGCAGGACGCAAACTGCCTGTTCGCTTTCGTCACTGCCACGCTGCGCGGCAATTTTCGCCCCCCGCCTTCCGCTTTCCGCTTTTCCAATTTGTGGCTGGATGGTTTTGCCGAAATGACGCCGCAGGAACTCGATTTGCTCGCCGCCATTTTGCCCTTTTGCAAAAACGCCACATTGGCCTTTTGCCTCGAAAATGAGATGGCTATCGAAACTTCCTGGCTTTCGATCTGGTCGCCCGTTGGCAAAACGTATTCGCAGTGCCGACGGCGGATCGAAAATCTGCCGGGATTTAAAATCAAAGTTCAAATTCTCAAACGCGATTCATCCAACAGCCGCTTTGCGAGAATTTCCGAACTCGCGTGGCTCGAAAAGAATTGGGAGAAGCCAGCTCCCAGCTCCCAACTCCCATCTGCCATCTCCTTGAGCACTTGCGCGAATCCCGAAGCCGAGGCCACGTTTGCCGCGCGGGAGATCCTCAAGTTCGTCCGCGCCGGCAACCGGTTCCGCGACTGCGCCGTCCTCGTTCGCAATCTGGAAAATTATCACAAGCCGCTGGCGCGGGTTTTCCGGCGTTACGGCCTGCCGTTCTTTCTCGACCGCCGCGAAGCCGTCGCGCATCACCCACTGGCCGAGCTTACCCGGAGCGCGTTGCGAACCGTCGCGGGCGATTGGCGGCACGACGACTGGTTCGCCGCGCTCAAATCCAGATTTTGTCCCGTTGAAGAGACCGATATTGACCGGCTGGAAAACGCCGCGCTCGAATCCGGCTGGCGCGGCAAAAAATGGCGCGAGCCGCTGCCGGATGAATTTTCAGAACGGCTTCGCCAAAAAATCCTGCCGCCATTCGAAAATCTTTCCACGCGGCTGGCGAAATTAAAACTCCAGCCGGACGGCGCGCAACTGGCCGAAATTCTCCGCGAACTTTGGGACGAGCTTCGAGTTGAAGAAGCATTGGAAAGCTGGAGCGCGTCTGAATCGGAAAACTTGTCACCCGTCACTCGTCACTCGCCACATCATTTGACCGTTTGGGAGCAGATGAATTTGTGGCTCGACAATCTCGCGCTTGCGTTTCCGCGCGAGCCGCTGCCATTGCGCGACTGGCTGCAAATTTTGGAGGCCGGACTCGCCAGTCTAACCGTCGGCGTCATCCCGCCGGTGTTGGACGAGGTGCTCATCGGCGCGATTGACCGCGCGCGCAATCCTGATTTGAAACTCGCGCTCGTGCTCGGCTTGAACGAATCCATTTTCCCCGCCGCACCCGCTGCACCCGTGATTTTGACTGACGCCGACCGCGACGCGCTGAGCCACACCGTCGTGCTTGGCCCGGATTTGCGCGAACGGCTGGCGCGCGAGCGTTTCTACGGCTACATCGCCTGCACCCGCGCGAGCGAGAAATTGATTGTGGCTTTTTCGCGGCACGACGCGGACGGCCGGGCATTGAATCCGTCTCCGTTCATCGCCCATTTGCGGGGGTTGTTTCCAAAACTTGAAGTTGAAGAATTCTCCGCCATCCCGGACTGGCACGAGGCCGAACATGCAAGCGAACTCGTCCCGCCGTTGGTTCAAATTCAAAATTCAAAATTCAAAATTCAAAATTGGGAAACCCTGCTCGAACTGCCAGCTTTGAAAAATTTGGCGGGCAGCCTGGCAGCATTGCACGAGCTGGAACCGGGCGAAAAACTTTCGCCTGCGTTGACGGAGCAACTTTTTGGCCTGACGCTGCGGACATCGGTGAGCCGGCTGGAGGAATTTGCGCAGTGTCCGTTCAAATTCTTCGTCCGCTCCGGCTTGCGCGCCGGGGAACGGAAAATTTTCGAGCTGGACGCGCGCGAACGGGGCAGTTTCCAGCATGAGGTCTTAAAAAAGTTCCACGCCGATTTGGCACAGGAGAATAAGCTCTGGCGCGACATCACGCCGCCGGAGGCGCGTGAGCGGATTCGCGCTGTCGCCGGCGAACTCATGGAAAATTTCCGGGAGGGACTGATGCGCGACACGGCGCAGACGAGATTCGAGGCGTGCGCGATGACGGAATCGTTGCAGGATTTTGTCGAGGTCATCGTGAAGTGGATGCGCGGGCAATATGAATTTGATCCGGCGGCGGCGGAACTGGATTTTGGCGGCGAAAATTCCCGCGCACCCGCATGGGAAATGGATTTGGGCGGCGGACACAAACTGGCGTTGCAGGGCCGCATTGACCGCGTGGATTTGTGCCGGGAATCCAACGACGGCGCCTGGTGCGTGGTGATGGATTACAAGTCCGGTGGAAAAAAACTCGATGCGATTCTGGTGGAACACGGCGTGCAGTTGCAGTTGCCCGCGTATCTGAACGCGCTGCGGCATTGGAAAAATCCGCGTGAACGGTTCGGTGTGGGCAAACTGATTCCCGCCGGGGTCTTTTATGTCAATTTGCGGGGCCAGTTTGAAAGCAGTAAAACGCGCGACGAGGTTTTGGACGCGACTGACTCGCGAAAACTCGCTTATCGCCACAACGGGCGGTTTGACGCGGGCGCGCTACCGAAGCTCGATCGCGCCGGAACTGCGGACCAGTTCAATTACCGGCTGAACCAGGACGGTTCGCTGCGCAAAGGCTCGGCCGAGGCGCTGCCGCGCGGCGAGTTTGAAAAAATGCTGGATGGCGTCGAGGCGCGGTTGCAGGAAATGGGCCGCGCCATTTTTTCCGGCGAGGCAAAAGTGGATCCGTATCGCAAGGGCGCGGAGACGCCGTGCGAATTTTGCGATTACCGCGCCGTGTGCCGGATTGATCCGTGGACGCACCGGTATCGAGTGTTGCGCGCCGCGAAGGAATCTGGGAACGCTGCCGTCCTGGCGGCGGGTTGACATGAAATTTCTTTCCGCAATATGCGCCGACGTGATGCCGCGCGGCAAATCCGACCCCGGCTGGTTCGCGCTCGTCGAAAAATGGAAGGCCACGCAGACGCGGCTGCGCGGGCGGATGATCATTGCGCTGCTGGAACCGCTGCCGCGATTCGTCGCTGGCGCGGATTGCGCATTTTCAGCCGACAAGAAAACCATCTTCGCCGCCGCCGTGGTTTATGACCGCGAGACGCAGCGCATCATTGAAGTCGCGCACGCCTTGCTGCCGGCGGAATTCCCCTACGTGCCCTGCTTCTTGAGTTTTCGCGAAGGCCCGGCGGTCCGGCAGGCGATTGGCGCGCTGAATCACAAGTTCGGCGCGATTCTTTTTGACGGACAGGGTTTTGCGCATCCGCGCCGATGTGGCATCGCGTCGCATCTCGCGATTGAATTGGACACGCCCGGCGTTGGCGTCGCCAAAAGCCGCTTGATTGGAACGTTTGGCAAACTATCATCAAGCGCAGGCGCAACGATGTCGCTCATGGATGGCAAAGAACAAATCGGCGTCGTGCTGCGGACACAGAAAGGAATCCGCCCGATTTTTGTAAGCGTCGGGCATCGCGTGGATTTGGCCTCCGCCGTTAGGCTCGTCCTCGCCTGCTGCACGCGCTATCGGATTCCTGAACCAACGCGGCAGGCGGACATTGAGGTGGCGAAGCTGAAACGCAAATTGGAGTTCAGGCTTTAGCTTGTCTGGCGGCGCGATAGATGCGCAGCCGACCGTAATCAATCGCGCCGCCGAGCGAGTCAAACACGGCGGTGAGATTGCCAAATCCGTTGCGGTCGAAGGCAGCGGCGACATTTTGTTTTTCTGTGGCGGTGAAAAATCTTTCTAGTTCCACCGGCTCGCCGCGCTCGATGCCTTCGGCGATGTGGCCGAGAATGGTGCCGGTGGTCACACCTCGTTCGCGGGCGATTTGTTCGACGGTCAGCCCGGCGCGGAAGCGACGCAGCGTTTCGCGCGCGGAATCGCCAAGGCTGCTGCGCGACGGCGCAACCGGCACAGCGAAGGAATCATCGGCAAAAATCTGACGGGCGTTCGTCTGCAAATGCGCGGCGATTTCGCCAAGAAAAATATCGCCGAACTCGCGCAGTTTTTTCTCGCCGACGCCGTTGATGCGGGCAAAGTCGCGTTCGCTGGCGGGATAATTTCGCGCCATCTGCCGCAGCGCCACGT
>PLZL01000104.1 GCA_003152145.1 Limisphaerales bacterium | reverse complement strand
CGACGTAGGGCGAATCAGAAAGCTCAATGCCAATCCTGCAAATTGGCGAATCCAGCGGTCCCATTGCGAAGGGAATCACGAACATCGTCCGGCCTTTCATGCAGCCTTTGAAAAACCCGAGCAATTTTTGCTTCATCTCGGCGGGATCGGCCCAATGGTTCGTCGGCCCCACCTCGTCCTTCGTCTTCGCGCAGATGAACGTCCGGTTTTCCACGCGCGCCACGTCGCTTGGATGCGAGCGCGCCAGATACGAGCCGGGGCGCTTCTTTTCGTTGAGCTTGATGAACGTGCCGCTCTTTACCATCAGGTCGCAAAGCATCTGGTTCTCGGCGTCGGAACCGTCGCACCAGAAGATTTTCTCCGGCTGGCAGAGCGCCGCCATTTCGTTGACCCAGGAAATCAGTCGTTGATTGGTTGTTGCTGGTTTGTCCATGTTGCTTATCGCGTCTTTGTTGGTTTCTCCCAAAAATGTCCGGTCAAACTGCCAGAAATTCGGTGGGTTGAACAGTCCAAATTGAATTTTTCTGGTGCCAGCGGGCCAAATCTCATTGCGGCGGATGTGGAAAACGGCTGGACAAGTCGGAGGGTGAAGGCGCAAAGTCGGATGCATGGATTTGCCGCGCCGATTCTTCTACGGTCCACAATGGCGAACTGTTTGTATATGGACGCTCCCCTCTTACCTGAAATCCCGTATTCAGGAGGATATTGTTAACTTCATATTCGAGCGGAAATCCACTTGATAAGAGGCCGTCTTTCCAATCTTTGCTCATAAGGGACAAGTCCGCGCCGGAAATTTGGCAGCGTCAATTCTGCGTTTAGACATGGATTGCATGGATTCGGATTGCCCCAAGCGCATTTCCGAATATCCTCCAATCCGACTCAATTTGACATGACACATTCATCCGCCAACGACATCGCCGCCCTGCCCCCCGGCGTCAAACTCACCACGCTGGACAACGGCCTCGTCATCATCGTGCGCGAGGACCATAGCGCGCCGGTGGTGTCGGCGCAGGCGTGGGCGATGACGGGCAGCATCCACGAGGGCCGCTGGCTCGGCGCGGGCCTGTCGCACGTGCTGGAGCATATGCTGTTCAAGGGCACAACGACGCGGCCCGGCAGCCGGATTGACCAGGAGGTGCAGGAGGCCGGCGGTTACATGAACGCCTACACGAGCTTCGACCGCACGGTGTATCACATTGACGTGCCGAACACGGGCGCGCGCACAGCGATTGACATCCTGTGCGACATCATGCAGCACGCGTCGTTGCCGCCGGATGAACTGGCCAAGGAAATGGATGTCATCCGCCGCGAGATGGATATGAACGTGGATGATCCCGCCCGCCGCGCGAGCCGCCGGCTGTTTGAGACGGCCTACACGCGCAGTCCGTATCGCCTCACGGTCATCGGGTATCCGGACATTTTCAACGAGCTGAAGCCGGAGGACATCCGCGGTTATTATCAGGAGAAATACGCGCCGAACAACGTCTTCTACGTCGTCACGGGCGACATCAAGAACGACGAGGTGGTGGCGCAAATCCGCGAGGCTTACGCGCAGAGCAAGGCGAAGGCGATGCCGCCGATGGTTTTGCCCGAGGAACCGAAACAGACGGCGGCGCGCGAAATCGTCGAGGAAGCGCCCATTGAACTGGGGTATCTGCATTTCGCGTGGCACATTCCCGAACTCCGCCATCCCGATGTGCCGGCGCTGGACGTGCTGGCGGTGTTGCTCGGCAGCGGACGCAGTTCGCGTCTCTTCCAGCAGGTGCGCGAAAAGGCTGGCCTCGTGCATCACGTGGATGCGTGGACTTACAGCCCGGGCAATCCCGGTCTAATTGGCGTCAGCGCGATTGTGGACGCGGACAAATTCACCACCGCGCGTGACGCGATTCTCGCCGAAATCGAGAAGGTGAAGTCCATTTCAGTTTCTTCGAACGAGGTGAGCAAGGCGGTCAAGCAATTCATCTCCGCCACGCTAGCCACGCGCAAGACGATGGAGGGTCAGGCGAACGATCTCGGCGGAAGCTGGCTCGCGGCGAACAATCTTACGTTCTCGGAGCGCTACCTTGCCGCCGTCAAGCGCGTCTCGCACGCGGATGTCCAACGCATCGCCCGCGAATATCTCACGGCGGAAAACCGCACGCTCTACGCGCTGTTGCCGAACGGCACGTCGCCGAAGGTTGCCAAGGTTACTGAAACGAACAGCGACCAGCCGATCAAGAAGTTTGAATTGCCGAACGGACTGCGCCTGCTGGTGAAGGAGAATCACCGGCTGCCGTTCGTGGAATTTCGCGCCGCGTTCAAGGGCGGCGTGCTGGCGGAAACGACCGCGAACAACGGCATCACGCAGTTGCTCGCCCGGACGCTGCTCAAGGGCACGCCGACGCGCAGCGCGGAAAAGATCGCCACGGAGATTGAATCCGTCGGCGGCAGCCTCGACAGCTACGGCGGCAACAACAGCTTTGGCGTGAACGCGGAGGTGTTGAGCAGCGATTTCTCGACCGGGCTGGATTTGCTCGCCGATGTCCTGCTGAACCCGACTTTTCCCGCCAGCGAATTGGACCGCGAACGCGAGGTGCAGATTGCCGGCATCCACGCCCGGAAGGATGATTTGCTGAATAGCGCGAGCGTCGCGATGCGGCGTGGATTGTTCGGCGACACCGGCTACGGGCTGGATTCGCTCGGCACGGAGGAATCGGTCGGGAAGATTTCCACCGGCGATTTGAGGTCGTTCCATCAAAAGCTGGCCGTGCCGAACAATTGCGTGCTGGCGATTTACGGCGACGTGAAGGTTGGCGATGTCAGGGGCGCCGTCGAAAGGGCTTTCGGAAACTGGCGGAAGAATCCCGAAGCGGACAAACTGATTCGCACCTCCCCTTCCCCTCTTCTCACTTCGCCCAAGCGCGTCGAGGAAACAAAGGACAAAAAGCAGGCCGTGCTGGTCATCGGGTTCGCCGGCACGACGATGGACAGCGAGGACCGCTACGCACTGGATGTGTTGCAGGAATGTTGCAGCGACCTCGGCTCGCGGCTGTTCCTGCGCATCCGCGAACAGCTTGGCCTGGCTTACTACGTCGGCGCGCAGAATCTGGCCGGACTCGCGCCAGGTTACTTCGCATTTTACACCGGCACCGAGCCGACGAAGACCGCGCAGGTGGAAACGGAATTACTCAAGGAAGCGGAGTTGCTGCGCACGGAAGGTTTGACCGCCGAGGAACTCAAGCGCGCCAAGGCTAAAATTATCGGCCAGAAGAAAATCGCGCGCCAGGACTTAGGCAACCTTGCGCACCTCACTGCGCTCGACGAACTTTACGGCCTCGGCTGGCAGCACGCCGAATTGGACGACGCAAAATACGAGGCCGTCACCCTCGAACAGGTCAAGGCCGCCGCGCAAAAATATCTCAAGCCGGAAGCCTTTGTGGTCGCGGTCGTGAAACCGGCCAACGCTTGATAATCAAGAGCAGCGAGGCAAAAGGGCGGGCAAGTGAAACAATTTGTCGGAGCGTTACTGTGCTACCAACCGGTAAAATCTCTGTAGATTCAGCCCCATGACGTCCGACACGGACATCACGCCGTTGCTGCCGGCAATAGGGCCGGCGAGGTTGAGCCAGTTGGTCGAGGCCAAATTGGTCGTATATTGCGCTTGATACGTGAGTCCCGTGACCGCGTTCCAACTGAAGGAGAAATTGGTGCCGCCCAGCGTGGACACCGGCGACGGCGACAAATGGAGCGGTGGCGCGGCCACGAGGCTCAACGTGAAGGCCGTGCTGCCATAATTGGTCTGCCACGCCAGCGCGGGCGGAAGATGCGGCAGATTCAACGGGGTAAAAATCCCCGTCTCCGAACTGTAGTTAATCAAGGCGAAGGAATTGCTGATGGCAGGCGTATAGCCGTTGGCTAGATTAACGCTCAAGGTTCCCGCCAGCGCGGCGCTGCCCGCAAATGAAATGACGCCGAAATTGGTTGAACTGCTGATGCCAAAGTTCAATGCCCCGCCCGCCAGCGCGTAACCACCGCCAATCGCCAGCGATCCTGCTTGGACATCTGCTGTGCCGGAGTTATTGAAAACCGTGTTATTGTCCAAAAACGAAGCGCCGCCGGACTTGTGGAACGTGCCATAGTTGTTGAAGGTCGTCACGCCGCCAGAACCGCCATGAAACGCATTGTTGTTTGCCTTGGCGTCCCACAGGCCGTAATTACAGATCTGTGGATTGGCCTGGCCGTTTAAATCGGTATTGTCCCAGTTGACGATGCCGTAGTTGGTGAACAAAGTGCCCGCAAAGACAGGCGCGCCAAAGTTTCCGTCCAGGTTGATTGTGGCATTGCTGGCCAGCGTCAGCGCACCGGACAGCGAACCATAGATGAATATCATCGAGCCATGAAGCACGGCATTGCTGCCAATCAGCGAACCGCCACTGAAGCCGGAGCCGACAAAGGTTGGATTGCCGCTCAAAGCATAATTCTCAAGATCAATGGACGCGCCGTTGCTGATGCTGAATGTCCCGGTGGCGCTGCCGCCCCAAACCAACAACTCGCCAATTTGAAGGTCCACGGTGCCGGAATTGTTGAAACTTGTATTGTTATCGAAAGAAGAATAATTCGGGCCGGGAATTGTGCCCGTGCCACCGGATTTGCGGAAGGTGCCGTAGTTGTTGAAGACCGTGCCGCCGTTGCCGCCGGCAAATGCGTTGTTGCTCGTCACATTCCACAGGCCGTAGTTATGAATCTGCGGATTGGTTTGGCACTGCAAATCCGTGTTGTCCCAAACCACCGTGCCGTAGTTGGTGAACAAAGCGCCCTTGAAGGTCGTCGGTATGACGTCGCCGGCGATTAAATTCAACGTGGCATTGGAAGCAATGGTCAACCGGCCTGATATGTTGCTGTAATACCACCCGCCCGGATAAAATGACAGCGCGCCTTGAATCACCGCGTTGTCGCCTTGCAGCAGACCTTCCACCACGCCGCCGCCGCTGAACGTTGGGCTGCCGGTCAGGGTAAAATTGGCGTCAGGATCAAAGCTGATCGCCGCGCCACTGGCGGTATTAAAAGTTCCACTGCCTGTTCCGGCGTAAATGGCCACGGCTCCAATTTGGACATCAAGCGTGCCCAGATTGTTGAAGGCGACGCCGGACAAGTCAGTGTCTGCAGGAATGAAAGCGAAGCCGGGGCCGCCGGACTTGCGGAACGTGCCGTAGTTGTTGAAGACCGTGCCGCCGCTGACGCCGCCAAATACGTCATTGCTCGTCGCGTTCCACAGGCCGTAGTTGTAAATCTGCGCATTGGATTGGCCGTTCAGCCAAGTGTCGTTCCAGTTGACGGTGCCGTAGTTGGTGAACGAGACGCCATTGAAGGTCGCCGGCGCGGCGCCGCCAGCGATTAAATTCAACGTGGCGTTGGAAGCAATGGTCAGGGAGCCGGACAGATAACCCCGCCCGAACCACCCCGGATAAAATGACAGCGCACCTTGAATCACGGCGTTGTTGCCTTGCAGCAAACCTTCCACACCACCGCCGCCGCTGAACGTTGGGTTGCCAGTTAATGTAAAATTGCCATCCCATGGATCAAAGGCGATCATCGTGCCGGTAGCGATGTTGAATGTGCCGCTGCCGGAACCGTTTTCGATCTGGAGCAGGCCCGATTGCACGTCCACGGTTCCAAAGTTGTTGAAAATGGCGTTCGTGTCGAAATAGGTGTAAACAACTCCCAGATATACGCCGCCGGATTTGCGGAAGGTGCCGTAGTTGTTGAAGGCCGCTTCAGAGAAGGTATTGTTCGTCTTCGCGTCCCACAATCCGTGGTTGACAATTTGCAAGGCCGGATTGCCGTATAAATCGGTATTGCTCCAAGTGATCGTGCCGTAATTTGTAAAAACTATGAGCCCACTCAAAATATTGGTTGCATTGAGATTCAGGACGCTGTTGCTGGCAAAAGTAAATTTCCCGGACAATACGCCTCCGGAAGGAGTCAGGGTTCCACTGTAAATCGCGCCGCCGCTGTTGGTGTTGCCGTTGAACGTGCCTCTGCTCAAATCAATCATGCCGCCGGGATTCAACGCCGCCTGTCCGGCGAGCGTAAAACTCTGGCCATTGAAGGCGAGCGTTTGCGTGTTGCCATCATTCGCGCCCAGCACCAAGCCGCCCACGTTTGCGGCGATGTCCAACGTCACCGTATAGTTGCCGCTGTTGGTGACTACGGCCGTATCATTTGCGCCGGGAATTTGCTTCGGCTTCCAGTTGGACGAGTCGCTCCAATTGCCGCCGCTGGGGTTGCCCCAAACGATCGTCATGCCGGGAAGCGAAATCGTGGCCAGAGACAATATTGCCGCAACGAGCAATGTTAAAACAGGAACGTTCATGATTTCGCCTGTTTCCATTAGATCAACAAAAATGCAGGGCGTCAATAAGATATTTGACTAGTATTGGAAGTATTATTTTGTTCTTCGACTGGTTCAGCTTGCGGCCTTGCCGGGGGACAAACGGGCGTTCGCGGGCGGACGCCATCGCGGAGGCATTTCGAGTTTGCCAAGACCTCATTTGCCATGCGGCCTCGGAAAAGGTTTTGAAAAACCGGCCAATCCGGTCTAAATCTTTCCCATGCGCAAAACCCTTGCTGCTTGTTTTCTTTCGCTCGCCTTCATGCTCCCGGCGCTTTGCGCCGACACCGGCTACAAACAGGTCCTCATTTTCACGAACGGCGATGCGGTTCGCGTCCGGTTGCCGCTCACCGACGTGACCGGCAAAGCGCGCGCGAAGGAGATGACGCCGAACGGATTCGGAATCCCCGTCGCGCCGACCAAAACTTCGCTCGGTGAAAGGCATTACCTCGAATGGCAGATCGGCTACGACATCCCGAACACGAACAGTCCGAGTGTTGTTCTGGAAATCAAATTCACGCGCAATGGCGAGACGAAATACGGCCACGAACTTTCCAAAATCATCCTCGAAAGTGTCCGACTTGGCTTGCTTTCGACAAATGACCTAATTCGTGAAATTGAAGCACTGAAGATAATCCAACCGTCGGAATTTGAGGAAAATCAAGCCGTGCAAGTCGAGACTTCAACCAATGCCGCGGCGAATGGATTTCAAAGCGCCGTCCAGCGCCTGCCACAATTTACTAAAACCACGCCGCATGGCTCGGTGCAAATCCAGCTCAAGCAGAAGCAGCGCGCCGTCGGTTATCAGGCGATGGTTTATGTCTGCCTGCCGATGAATCAGGTTCTGGACATGAACGGTAATTTGAGGAGGCCCGGCCCGGCCAATTCGAAGGAAACGATTTATTACGATTTCAACCCTGACAATGCCGCGTTCATCCTCGACGTCATCCATGCCTTCGGCATGGCGTCGCAGCAGCACAACGAGGACATACAGGAGATTTTGGAAAAGATTTTGGAGACGACTAGAAACGCTCGGCTTTGAGACGCTCGCAAAATCTTGTCCGCCGGAATTACTGCGTTGCACGCAGCGATGATGCGGTCCGGCAAATTGGGCTGCGAATTTCGGAAACGCTTCGGGTTCGACTTCGGGAAAATTCAGCCGTATCATTTTCTAGCGGCGGTATTGAACTCGTCACAAAACGCAGAAATACTGCGAAATTTTCCAATTGGAACTTGATATAGGTCGGCGTCGCGGGCGGTTGCAAAATGTATGATCCACCCATCCGCCCATAGCCCGCCTCCTCCCGCGCGGCGCGATTTTCCCATGTTGATGCCGAAAACGCTCCAATGAATACTGAGAGCATTCAGATCTTCATCTTCATCCGAAGAATAGGTTGAGAATTCAATGGCAGACAAATCATTCCCACACTCAATTTTTCTTGCGCCCAACGTGCTCACCCGTTTTTCCCAAGTGGACAAATACCCGGCTGCAGCTCCGCGCGTCATATCTCTTCCGAAACCCAGACCATTTAAGTTCTTCCAGTCCTCGGCGTATGGCGTCAGCGGAATCCTAAAGTCAAAATCCTCCAAAAATTCCATGTTGCTCAACCTGCCGGTATCGAAAGTCAAAGCCAGTTCCTTTGTTTCAATGATTCTGTGGTTTGGACGCACTCGCGCAAGGCTGGGTGAAAGTTGCTTGGCCGATATGCCAAAGCTTTCCTCGGCCTCAGCCAAGTCCTGGCCAAAATAAAAACGCTTGCCGTCACTGGCAACCAAATTAGGAAAGCGAGTTGGCATAATGGTTTTATTTCAAGCCTTCGCGATCAACTGCCGCAATACGAACGGCAAAATGCCGCCGTGCTGGTAGTAATCAATTTCAATCGGTGTATCTATGCGGCAGCGGACGGAAATATTTTCAATCTTTCCGTCCTTGCGCGTGATCTTCAGCGTGAGGTCTTGCTGCGGCTTGATGTTCGCGTCGAGGCCGACGATGTCGTAAGTCTCCGTGCCGTCGAGCTTCAGCGTCTGCGCGGTCGTGCCGTCCTTGAACTGCAACGGCAACACGCCCATACCGACGAGATTGCTGCGGTGGATGCGTTCGAAGCTCTGCGCCACGACGGCCTTCACGCCAAGCAGGTTCGTGCCTTTCGCCGCCCAGTCGCGCGACGAGCCGGTGCCGTATTCCTGTCCGGCGAGAATAATCAATGGAATACCATTTTCCTGATACTCAATGGATGCGTCATAAATGCTCATCTGTTTGGCTTCATCATTTCCTGGGTGAAAATAAACGCCCGGAGAGTTTGCAACATTTCCTCCACTAGGTTTCCCAGTTGAAGAATCAACGGCGTATCCAAAACTTCCCTCCGTCTGGCCATGATAAATCGTAACTCCACCTTCCACGCCCGGCACCATCAGATTTTTTATGCGCACGTTCGCAAACGTGCCGCGCGTCATCACGCGGTCATTGCCACGACGCGAGCCGTAGCTGTTGAAATCTTCCGCCGTCACGCCATTCTCGATAAGATATTTTCCGGCCGGCGACGTCTTCTTGATGGAACCGGCGGGTGAAATGTGATCGGTTGTCACGCTGTCTCCGAAAATGGCGAGCGCGCGGGCGTTCTTGATCTCCGCGATGCTGCCGGGCTGCAACGAAAAGTTCGTGAAGAACGGCGGCTCCTGAATGTAGGTGGATTTTGCGTCCCACTCATATACGTTGCCGACGCTCGACGGGATTTCGTTCCACTTCGGGTTTTGCGCGGCAAAATTCTTGTAGAGCTTGCGGAAGACTTCAGGCTTGAGGGCGGATTGCATCGCGTCGCGGACTTCCTGTAACGTGGGCCAAAGGTCGGCAAGATAAACCGGCGCGCCGTCCTTGTCCTTGCCGAGCGGTTCACAGCTCAAGTCAATGTCCACGCGGCCCGCCAGCGCGAACGCGACGACGAGCGGCGGCGACATGAGAAAATTCGCCTTGATGTTCTGGTGAACGCGCGCCTCGAAATTTCGATTGCCGGAAAGAACGCTCGCAGCAACCAGATTATTTTTTACAATCGCGTCTTCAATTGCCGGATGCAGCGGGCCGGAATTACCGATGCACGTCGTGCAACCGTAGCCGACGGTTTGAAATCCAAGTTTGTCGAGATATGGCGAAAGGCCGGTCTTGTTCAGATAATCCGTGACAACGCGGCTGCCGGGCGCGAGCGAAGATTTCACCGTGCTGCTGACGGTGAGCCCCCGTTCGACGGCTTTTTTCGCGAGCAAACCGGCGGCGAGCATCACGCTTGGATTGCTCGTGTTCGTGCAACTCGTGATGGCCGCGATGAGCACGGAGCCGTTGCGAACGTCACCATCAAGCCGCGCAGCACTTGCATGAACCGGGTCGGCTGTCGGATGCTCGTTGGCCATCTCACGTTCGCTTTTTCGGGCATTGTCGTTCGTTCCGGATTTCTGGCTGCCGCCGCCCGGATGAATTTCGCCTCCTGCCGAAATATGCACGACGCGTGACAGTTCTTCGGTCTTCATGCCGAAGCCGCTTTCCGCTACAGGCTTTGAAAATGCCGAGATGAAATCGCGTTTCAT
>PLZL01000453.1 GCA_003152145.1 Limisphaerales bacterium | reverse complement strand
CGGGAGTATTGGGATTGGATGAGGGTTTGCCGCGCGCTGTCGAGGGTCTGCCGGGCGGTGAGCACAACGATGGAACTGTCAACGCCGCTGCGGAAGCGCGCTTCGGTCAGTTGGCAGGTTTGCTGTTCAGCCTCGACCAGCAACTGGTTGGCGGCCAGTTGCGTTTCNNGATGAGCTTGCCGGCCTTGACGGCCTGAAGTTCGTTCCAGGCAGTCCCCGCCGCAAAAATGGGCCATACGATTTGCGGCGAAAAACCCCAGGTCTGCGAGCCGGGGGCAAACAAACTTTCGAGCGCCGTGCTGGCGGTGCCGGCCGAGCCGGTGAGTGTGACCGTCGGGAAAAAGGCGGCGCGGGCGGCGCCAATGCTGGCGTTGACGGCTTCGAGCTGATGTTCGGCGGCAAGAATGTCCGGACGGCGCTGCAATAGGTCGGAGGGCAGTCCCGCCGGGATGTCGGCCAGGCAAATCTGCGGGTCGAAAGTTTGCAGTGCGGGCAAATCATCGGGCAACGGGCGGCCCACCAGGAGCACCAGGTAATTCTCAGCCTGTGCCAGTTGTTGTTCGTAGCTGGCGACGTTCACGCGCGCGGTTTGCATCCGGATTTCGGCGGCATTCATATCAAGCGCGGAAAGGACGCCGGCTTCATAACTGCGCCGGGTCAGGTCGTGGGCACTGCGCGCCGATTCCAACGCTTGCCGGGCCAAGGCGAGTTGTTCGGCCAGTTCGCGTTCCGTCAGGCCGGCAGCGCCCACCTCGGCCACCAGCGCGATCTGGGCGCTCTTCCGGGCTTCCTCGGTGGCGAAGTAGGTTTCCAACGCCTGCTTTTTGAGGCTGCGGACGCGTCCGAAAAGGTCCAGCTCATATTGGGTGACGCCCAGGTTCACGTTGAACTGGCTGTAGGTTGTTCCGCTGCCGTTGCCGGCGAAACCGTAGGCTGTGCGCTGGCGCGTGCCGTTGGCGTTGATGGCAACCGTGGGAACCAATGCCGCCCGCTGGACGCGGTAGAGAGCGCGTGTTTGTTCAACATGCAACATCGCCACGCGCAGGTCGGGATTGTTGGTCAGGGCCAGTTCGATGAGTTGCTGCAAACGCGGGTCGCGGAAAAACTCGCGCCAGCCGATGTCGGCGGCCGGCACGGCGTTGGTCCGGCTTTCGCTTTCGCCCGGGACCGCGGGCCAGGCTGGTGAAACCGCCGCAGCCGGGCGTTGATATTTCGGCGCGAGCATGCAACCGGCCAAAGCCAGGATGAACAAGGCGATGATGGGCGAAAGATATTTGCTCATGGCTTTGCCGTGTTGTTGTTTTCGTCGTCATCGTCCAGGCCGGCGAGTTTGGGCGGAAGCATGGTGTGTGATGGTTTTTGGGATTTGAATATCCGGCGGACGAGCACGAAGAACACCGGCACAAAGAGGATGGCCAGCGCGGTGGCCGAAATCATGCCGCCCGCCACGCCGGTGCCGATGTCGTGCCGGCTGGCCGACCCGGCGCCGGTGCTCAAGGCCAGCGGCATCACGCCGAGAATGAACGCCAGCGACGTCATCAGAATCGGGCGCAACCGCATATGAGCCGCCGCCAGCGTGGCTTCGATCAATCCCTTGCCCTGCGCCTGCAAGTCCTTGGCGAATTCGACGATGAGGATGGCGTTTTTGGCGGACAAGCCGACGATAGTCAGCAGACCGACTTTGAAGAACACGTCGTTGGGCAACCCGCGAAATGTGGCGGCCAGCAGCGCGCCGAGGATGCCGAGCGGCACCACGAGAATCACCGCCACCGGGATGGACCAGTTTTCGTAAAGCGCGGCCAGCGCGAGAAACACGACGATGAGCGACAGCGCATAGAGCAAGGGAGCTTGCTTGGCCGACAGACGTTCCTCGAAGGACTGGCCGGTCCATTCGTAACCAATGCCTTTGGGCAATTTTTGGACCAGATTTTCCATGGCGGTCATGGCCTGGCCCGTGCTTTTGCCCGGCGGCGCGGCACCGACGAGTTCCAGCGCCGGAACGCCGTTGAAATGCTGCAACGACGGCGAGCCGTAAATCCAATGCAAGGTGGCCAGGCTGGCCAGGGAAACCATCTGGCCGCTGCTGTTGCGCACGTAAATCCCGTTGACGTCCTGGGGCAACATGCGATACGGCGAGTCCAGTTGGGCGATGACCCGCTGCACGCGGTTGCCGTTCACAAAATTGTTGATGTAAGCCGAACCGAAACACGTCTGGAGCGCCGTGTTCAAGTCCGCCAGCGAAACGCCCAGCGCGCTGGCCTTGGCCTGGTCAATGTCCACCTTAAGCTGCGGCGTGTCCTCCAATCCCTGGAAGCGCAACTGGGCGATGTCTGGATCTTTCGCGGCCAGGCCCACTAACTGGTTGCGCGCCTGCATGAGTTGGTCATGGCCGAGACCGGCCTGGTCCTCCAACTCAAAATCAAATCCGGACGAAATGCCCAGTTCGGGAATCGGCGGCGGGTTGATGGGATAAATGACGGCATCCTTGATTTGTCCCAAGGCCACGAAGGCGCGGCCAATGATCGCATCCACCCCGTGTTGAGCGCCATGACGCTGGCTCCAGTCTTTCAAATGAACAAAGGCAATGGCGGCGTTCTGCCCCTGGCCGTTGAAACTGAAGCCGGCGACATCCACCATGCCCGCCACTTCCGGCTGTTTCAAATAGTAACGCTCAACCTGCTTGAGCACGTCCACCGTGCGTTCTTGGGTCGCGCCCACCGGCAACTGGATGCTGGTGATGAAATAACCCTGGTCTTCATCCGGCAGAAAGGAGGATGGCAAACGAACGTAAAACCAGCCCACCGCCAAAACAATCAACAGATAAATAAACAGATACCGCGGCGTCTTGTTGAGTGTCCGGCCCAGGAAACCTTCGTAGTTTTTCCGGGTGGCGGCGAAACCGCGGTTGAACCAGCCGAAAAATCCCTGCTTCCGCAGGTGATGCCCTTTTTCAACGGGCTTGAGCAGCGAGGCGCACAACGCCGGCGTCAGGGACATGGCCAGAAAAATGGAGAACAACATGCACGAAATCATCGCCAGCGAAAACTGGCGGTAAATCGCGCCGACCGATCCGCCAAAGAAAGCCATCGGAATGAACACCGCCGTCAACACGAGGGAAATACCGATGAGCGCGCCGGTGATCTGTTTCATCGCCTTGGTGGTCGCCTCGCGCGGCGGCAGTCCTTCCTCGCTCATGATGCGCTCCACGTTTTCCACCACCACGATGGCGTCGTCCACCAGTTCGCCCACGGCCAGCACCATGCCGAACATGGTCAGGACGTTGATGGAAAAGCCGAGCGCATACATGACGGCAAACGTGCCCAGCAACGCCACCGGGATGACGATGGTGGGAATGCAGGTTGCCCGGAAATTTTGCAGGAACAGAAAGATGATCAGGAACACCATCACAATGGCCTCCATCAGCGTCGTGACCACTTCCCGGATGGAAGCACGCACGAATTCGGAACTGTCGTAGGGAAAATCCACCTGCACGCCCGCCGGGAAGAATTTGGAAAGCTCCTTCACTTTCGCGCGGACGGCGTTGGCGGTGGCCACGGCGTTGGCCGACGGGGCCAGCCGGATGCCCACGGCGGCGGCGGGCCGCCCGTCCACGCGGGCCTGTATGGCATAACTTTCACCGCCCAACTCCACGCGGGCGACATCGCGCAAATACACACGGGAACCGTCGGGATTCACCCGCAGCAAAATGCCCTCAAATTGTTTGACCGTGTTCAAGGTGCTTTGGCCTTGCAGGGTGACATTGAGTTCCTGTCCATTTACCGCCGGGCGCGCCCCGAGTTGTCCCACCGGAACCTGCGTGTTTTGATCCTGAATGGCGTTGATTACGTCGTTGACATCGAGCTTGAAGCTTTCGAGCTGGCCGGGATTCAGCCAGATGCGCATGGCATATTGAGTGCCGAACAGGTCCGCTTCGCCCACGCCGGTGACGCGGCGGAGGGGGTCGAGCACGCTCGACGAAATGAAATTGCCCAGCGCGATGCCGTTCTCGTTCTTGTTGGTGGACGACAGCGCGAAAAACATCAGGAAGTTGCGCGTGGATTTGACGACCGTGATGCCCTGTTGCTGGACCGTCTGGGGCAGGTTGGGGATGGCCAGTTGCAGCTTGTTCTGCACCTGCACCTGCGCGATGTCCGGATCGGTGCCGGACTGGAAATAAAGCGTCACTGTGGACTGGCCGCTCGCGCTGCTGCTGGACGACATGTAGAGCAGATTGTCAATGCCGTTCATCTGCTGCTCGATCACGGACGTGACCGTGTCCTGCACCGTTTCCGCTGACGCCCCCGCGTAATTGGCGTTGATGGCGATGGACGGCGGCGCGACGGTGGGATATTGGGCGACCGGAAGATGGGTGATGGCCAGAACCCCTCCCAGCATGATCAGCAGGGAAAGCACCCAGGCAAAAATCGGGCGGTCAATGAAAAATTTCGGCATGGCGATGTCCGTTTAGTTTCCCTGGGCCGACACGGGCGAAGCGGAGTTGCTGTCGCCGGCTGGATTAAAAGGAACTGGTTTCACCACCATCCCCGGCTGAAATTTCTGCAAACCTTCGACAATGACGCTTTCACCGGCCTTCAGCCCATCCGTGACGACCCATTTGTTCCCCACAGCCTGGCCGATTTTAATCACCCTGGCTTCCACCTTGCCGTCCGTCCCCACCACCATCGCGGTGGCGATGCCGTTTGCGCCGACGTTGACGCCGCGCTGGAGAATGGTGATGGCCTTGCCGTCAACCGCCTGTTCCAGCACTCCCCGCGCAAACAACCCCGGCAGGAGCAAATGACCAGGATTTGGAAACTCGGCCCGCAGAGTGACCATGCCGCTGCTTGGATCCACCGTGACGTCGGAGAACAGCAGTTTGCCGGGCTGCTGATAAGTCGTTCCGTCATCCAGCAACAGCGTCACCTTCGCTTCACCGGTCGCGACGCTTTTGAGCGCGCCGCTGTCGAGTTCGCGCCGCAGCCGCAGCAGCTCGGTGCTCGATTCGGTGAAGTCGCAATAAATCGGGTCCAGTTGCGTGACCAAGGCCATTTCCGTCGCGGCGCCCTGGCTGACCAGCGCGCCTTCAGTGACCAGCGCCGCGCCGATGTGTCCGGAAATCGGCGCGGTGACGGTGCAATAACCGAAATTAACCGCGGCGATTTCTTGCGCGGCTTTGGCCTGGGCCGCCGCTGACACGGCATTGTCGTAATCCTGCTTGCTCACAGCATTGATGCCCACCAGCGGTTTGTAACGTTCCACCAACTGTTGCGCCTGCGTCAGGTTGGCGTTCGCGCTGTCGAGCGCGGCTTTATATGGCGCTGGATCAATCTCGTAAAGGACTTCACCGTTTGTGACGTCGGCGCCTTCGCGAAAATTTCGATGCAACACAATGCCGTCCACCCGCGCGCGCACCTGCGCCACGCGCACCGGGTCAATCCGCCCCGGTAGTTCGGTCGTCATTGCTACGGATTCCGGCGCGATGGCGACCACGCCCACCTCCGGCGGCGGCATGTTGTTAGCGCCGGAGCCGGCTTGATTCCGGCCGCAGCCGGGAAAAAACGCTGCCGCCGCCAGCGCGACAGACAGTCCCCTTAAGATGTCTTTCAATTTTCGAGTGTTCACAATTTTACCGTCTCCTTTTCTTCGCGCCCGCGCCGAGAAGAAACAAATCCACGATGCGCCCGGCCGCCCGGCGGTCCAGCCGGTATTTCGGCATCATCAGATGCGACACGATGTAAAAATGTCCCTGCCCGTAAAAACCGCAGGCCAGTTCCCGGCTGTTAAAACGGCGGTCCAGCTCCCCCCGCGCCAGCGCCTGCTTGAACAGCGAGTGCACAACTTCAAAATTGCGCTGGCACTTGTCAAGATAGCGTAAGTTCGGCGGCACCTCGCCCGGCGCGGCAAACGCCGTGGCAAAGGCGATGCGCGTCAGATCGCGGCTCTTGTGGAAATAATCGAACAGCGCCGCGAGCACCTCGATCAATTGTCCTCGGAGATTCTTGCCGCGCGCGACCGCCTGTTGCACGACCTGAAACCGCTCGTCGTGCGCCTCGTTGACGAGCGCCTCAAACAAGGCGGACTTGTCGCGGAAGTGATAATACAGCGCCGGCTTGGACACCTTCGCGTCGCCAACGATTTGCTGGACGGACGTGGCCGCGTAGCCGGCATTGGCAAAATGCTTCAGCGCCGCGCGAAGGATTTGCCGTCGCGTTTTTGAATCGGCTTTTGGGTTGTTCACCGCCCTGGCCATAAAACTTACCGAACGGTAGGTATTTTTTCGCCGTTTGTCAAACGTTTGTTTGAATTTTTTGCCCGGGCCTGTGGCGGCGGTTTTGCCGGTATTTTTTAACGTTGGCGCTTTTGGACCTCGGAGTGGCGGCAACTGTAAAGGAAATAAATGGCGATGCCGACGGCCACCCAGACGATGAGCCGCGCCCAGGTGTCGGCGGGCAGGTTCGCCATCAAATAAGCGCAGGAAAATACTCCCAGCGGCGCGACCAGCCAGAACAGCGGCGTGCGGAACGGGCGGTGGATTTGCGGGTCGGTGAAGCGCAGAACAAACACGCCGGCGCAGACAATCGCGAAAGCGAGCAGCGTGCCGATGGACACCAGTTCGCCCAGCAACCCGATGGGGAAAAGCCCGGCGATGAGCATGGCGGCGGCGCCGGTGATAAGTTGCGCAATCCACGGCGTCCGGAATTTCGGATGGACGACGCTGAAAATCGGCGGCAGCAGGCCGTCCTTGGACATGGTGTAAAAAATCCGCGGCTGGCCGAGCAGCATCACCAGAATGACCGATGAAAGCCCGGCGATGGCGCCGATCTTGATGAAATATTCCAGCCAGGCGAGCTTCGGGCCGAGGGTGCTGACGGCCACGGCGATGGGCGCCGGGACATTGAGCTGCGTGTAATTGACGACGCCGGTGAGCACGAGCGAGACGGCGATGTAAAGCACGGTGCAAATGGCGAGCGAACCGAGCAAGGCGATGGGCATGTCGCGCTGCGGATTTTTTGCCTCCTGCGCGGCGGTGGACACGGCGTCAAAGCCGATGTAGGCGAAGAAAATCACGCCCGCCGCGCGCACCACGCCGCTCCAGCCGAATTGGCCCGGAGCCACCTCCGGCGGCACGAAAGGATGCCAGTTGGCATGGTTGATGTAGGCGGCGCCGACCGCGATGAAAGTCAGGATGACCACCAGTTTCAGCGCGACGATGGCGTTGTTGAAATTCGCCGATTCCTTGATGCCGATGACGAGCAGAATCGTGATGACGGCAACAATCAACATGGCCGGGACGTTAAGCACCGCGCCGGTGCTGGTCCAGCCGTGGGCGAACAGTTGCCAGACGTTCCACCAATGCAGGTTGGCCGCCGCAACGTGGTCGTATGGCGCCGAGGTGAACGCGGCGGGGAATGTAATGCCCAAGTCCTTCAAAAAGGAGACGACATAGCCCGACCAGCCGACGGCAACGGTCGAGGCGGCGAAAAGATATTCGAGAATCAGATTCCAGCCGATGATCCACGCGACAAATTCGCCGAGTGTCGCGTAGCCGTAAGTGTAGGCCGAGCCGGACAGCGGGATCATCGAGGCGAATTCCGCGTAACAAAGCCCGGCGAAGGCGCAGGCCAGACCGGAGAGAATGAAGGAATAGACAATGGCCGGTCCGGCGTATTGCGCGGCGGCGTGGCCGGTGAGGACGAAAATGCCCGCGCCGATAATCGCCCCGATGCCCAGAGACGTGAGATTGACCGGGCCGAGCACGCGCTTGAGGCGCTTGTCAGTCAGCGCCTCGGCCTGCAAATCGGCCACGCGCCGGCGGGCGAACAAATTCATGCGGCATTTTTATGGTATTGACCGGCATCGGCAAGACACTTTTCCATCGAAAAGC
>PLZL01000261.1 GCA_003152145.1 Limisphaerales bacterium | reverse complement strand
AGCCGGGCGGCACGGGCAGGCCGATACGGGCCATTTCGGCGAGGTTGGCGCCTTTGCCGCCGAGCAGCGGCTTCATGGAGCCGTTTCCATCGGCCTTTTTATTGCCAAACAGATAAACGTATTTGTTCGATTTCGATGTTTTTGTCATAAATTAATCATTAATATTGGGTCGTTCGAGCCAGATGAGTTGATAGACCCGTCTCAAGTGCGGAACAATTTGATCTATTTGGGGAATGACTCAACACATATCTTGCCAAACCCTTGACTTTTTCTGGCCAGCTTCATCCCCGCAAAAGAGGACGCTCCCGCGCGACCGGGGCGGCCAAAAGAAACAATCGTTATGGCGTGAATAATCGGATATGTTTCAAGCGGCGTTTTCGCCCATTTTACCCTCCGCAAGAAATGTCCATTCAAAAACAAATCGTGTGGAGCGCTCCGTTCCCGCCGCCATTAGGATGCGTCATGTAGGTTGGCTGATAATGCAGTTGATGGAAATGTTGAAACGACAGCTTGAGCCTTATGTTGCCCACGCTTTTACATGAAAGACAAAAACGGGTCGCCGCGGTGATGGAACACGCCAGCGGCAACAAGCGCTTTAAAAGCGTGCGCGATCGGCTGGCGGGGACGGCGCGCAAGCCGGGCATCGTGCCAGAAAAGACTTTTAAGACTGGCAACTCGGAGGCGCCAATGCCTCCCGCGCCGGCAATCGAAAAAACCCCCGGCGTGGGTGAAAAGCGACAGGTCTCCTTTGCCCAAGTGCTGGTTTTTGAGCTGCGCGTGCGCGACGCGATGACCAGCCCGCCCATCACCGCCACTCCGGCTGATACCCTGCGCTCGATCCAGCATCTGATGAAGGCTCACCGCATCTCCGGCGTGCCGATCCTGGCCAATGACGTGCTGGTGGGGATTGTCAGCATCGAAGACATCATCAACGCCTTGGACGAAGGCCACATCAACGATTCAGTGGAACAGTGGATGAGTCGCAAAATCGTGACCTTGCTTGATCATTTTTCCCTCGTCCGCGCCGTGGCGGAATTCGACCGGCACGGGTATGGCCGCTTCCCGGTTCTGGACGCCAACAACCGGCTGGTGGGCGTCATCACCCGCGGCGACATCACCATTTGTCTCATGCATCATCTGGAACGCCGCGCCGAGGAAGCGGTGGCCAAGGAAGCCGCGCTGGTCGCCACGCGCGCCGCGGATGAAAAGGCGCACCGGGTCGTCATCAACACGGACGTAAGATCGGGCGACTTCGAGAGCGCGGGCAAGCTTTCCCAGCGCATGCGTGAAGCGCTTCGCGCCCGGGGCGTCGCTCCCGAAATCCTCCGGCGCGCCGCCATCATCGCCTACGAAGCGGAGACCAACATTATCATCCACTCCCTCGGCGGCCGCATCACCACTTCCATTGATGCCAACAAAGTCCGCATCAAGGCCGTGGACAGCGGTCCGGGCATTGAAAACATTGACCTGGCCATGCAGGAAGGCTGGTCCACGGCGGGCCCCCTGGCGCGTGAACTCGGTTTCGGCGCAGGCATGGGTTTGCCCAACATCAAACGTTGCGCCGATGAGTTCGCCATCCAGTCGGAACTGGGCAGCGGCACGCGGTTGCAGGCGGCAGTATTGCTGCAGAAAGCGGGCACCACTTTATGAAACTGAAATCAGCCACCAAACTTCCGTCACTCCTGACCGCTGTCGAGGCGCGTCCGTTGACCGACCTCGCCGAGGTCGAGTTGAGCGGCTGTTACATTTCCGACTTGCTCAGCGATGTGCTCGCGAATGCGCAGCCCGGCGTGTTATGGGTCACCATCCATACCCATCGCAATGTCGTGTCAGTTGCCTCGATGAAAGACATCACCGCCGTGTTGTTCACCTGCGGCCGCAAACCCGACGCCGCCATCATCGCCGAAGCCGCTGAGAAGGGCATTATGCTGTTGAGCACGCCCATGACCACCTACGAAACCGCCGGCAAACTATGGAAGGCAGGCCTCCGATGAGCGAATTGCAAACCATCGCGCCAGCCATGACGACGCACCCGAGCGGGGATGTCCGCTTCGCGTCGCTCGACCAGACCCTCGCGCACTATAATCACGAGCCGACTGCGCTGATCCAGGTGTTGCACGCCGCGCAGCATCTTTTTGGCTACCTCAGCGCCGACGTGCTGCGATATGTCGCCGCCGCGCTCAAGATGCCACTGTCGCAGGTTTATGGCGTGGTCACGTTTTACCATTTGTTCACCATGGTGCCGCGAGGCAAGCACCAGATTCTCGTTTGCACGGGCACGTCCTGCCATGTGCGCGGCTCGAAAACGATCCTGGAACGGCTCGAACAGCAACTCGGCATCAAGGAAGGCGAGACCACCAAGGACAATCTGTTCAGCCTGAATTGCGCGCGGTGCATCGGCGCCTGCGCGCTGGCCCCGGCGATTGCCATCGGTGACGACGTTTACGGCAAGCTGTCGCCCGACAAAATTCCGCGTCTCTGCCAAAAGGATTTGAAGAAGTATGTTTGAGGAATTGTCATTGCACATTCTGGATATCGCGATGAACTCGCTGGCGGCGGGGGCGCGCACCATCCAGGTCACGATTACCGAGCACGCCCGGCGGGATTTGCTGACCATTCGCGTCCAGGACGACGGCCGCGGCATGGACGAGGACACACTCAAGCGCGTGCGAGCGGACCTGACCACCACCAAACGCAGCCGCAAAAAGGACATTGGTCTGGGCCTGGCCCTGCTGCGCCAGACGGCGGAGATGTGCGACGGGAAATTCCGTGTCCGTTCCAAAACGGGCGCCGGCGCGACCGTCACGGCTTCGATGAAGTTGTCGCACGTGGACTGCCCGCCGTTGGGCGACCTGAATGCGACGATCCTGGCTTTGTGCGCTGCCAATCCGGCGGTGGACGTGCAGCTCCATTACCGGTGCGGCGAAGAACAATTCCATTTCAGCTCCAAAGAACCGGCAGAAAAAAAAGTGGCTGGCCGCCCCAATCCATTTTGGAGCGGCAAGGAGAAGACGAATTATGAACCTGGAAGAACTCAAAAAGTTAAAAGAGAAAGCACAGCGGCAGGTTGCCTTGCGTGAAGGCAGCAAGAAATACCGCGTCGTCGTCAGCATGGGCACCAGCGGCATCGCCGCCGGCGCGCGTGAGGTCATGAAGACCATGCTCGACGAGATCGAGAAACGCGGGCTGGAGGACGTCGAAGTGCGGGTGAGCGGCGAGGTCGGCCTGGAGGACGTCGAACCGGTCATTCGCGTCGAGGAAGCCGGCGGGGAGAAAACCACCTACGCCCACCTTGACGCCGAAAAGGCAAAAAAGATTGTCGCCGAGCACCTCGAAAAAGGCAAAAAGGTGGACAACCTCGCCGTCGGCAAAGAAAAGAAACTGGAGTGATGAACAATGATTCGCGCTCACATATTGATTTGCGCCGGGGCCGGCTGCATCAGTTCCGGCGGCCACGCGCTGAAGGACGTTCTGGCAGCCGAGCTGAAGAAGCGCGGCCTCGACGAGGAAATTAAAATTGTCGAAACGGGCTGCATGGGGCCGTGCGACCTCGGCCCGGTGATGCTGGTCCACCCGGAAGGGACGTTTTATCAGCGGGTCACGGCCCTGGATGTGCCCAAGCTCGTTGAGGAGCACTTCATCAAGGGCCGCCCCTACACGAAGCTGCTGCCGAAAGACGATGTCACCGCCAATGTCGTCACGACCCAGCGCGATTTCTCCTTCTTCGCCAAACAGGAGAAAATTGTCCTCGAGAATTGCGGCCTGATTGACGCGGAAAACATCGAGGAATACATCGCCCGCGACGGTTACGCGGCGCTGGGCAAGGTGCTCACCTCGATGAAGCCCGAACAGGTCATTGCTGAAATCAAAGCCAGCGGCCTGCGCGGGCGCGGCGGCGCGGGGTTCCCGACCGGCGTGAAGTGGGAGTTGATGGCAAAGGCGTCCGTCACCCCGAAATACGTGATTTGCAACGCCGACGAAGGCGATCCCGGCGCGTTCATGAACCGCGCCGTGCTGGAAGGCGACCCGCACCGCGTGCTCGAAGGCATGGCCATCGGGGCTTACGCGATGGGCGCCAACCGCGGGTTCATCTACATCCGCGCCGAGTATCCGCTGGCCATCAAGCGCCTTAACGTCGCCATCGCCCAGGCATACCAGCATGGGCTGCTGGGCAAGAACCTGTTCGAAACCGGATACGATTTCGACATTGAGATCCGCATCGGCGCGGGTGCGTTTGTGTGCGGCGAGGAAACCGCGCTGATGCGCAGCATTGAGGGCCGGCGCGGCCAGCCGATGCCGCGTCCGCCGTTCCCCGCGCAACGCGGTCTCTGGGGCAAGCCGACCAACATCAACAATGTCGAGACTTGGGCCACCATCAAACCGATCATTTTGAAGGGCGCGAAATGGTATGCCTCGTTCGGCACCGAGAAGACGAAAGGCACCAAGGTCTTCGCGCTCGCGGGCAAAATCCGCAACACGGGCCTTGCCGAAGTCCCTTACGGCACCACGCTGCGCGAAATCATCTTCGGCATCGGCGGCGGCATTCCCAAAGACAAGAAATTCAAGGCCGTGCAAACCGGCGGGCCGTCCGGCGGCGTCATCCCCGAACAACATCTGGACGAACGCGTGGATTACGAATCGCTACAGAAGCTCGGCTCCATCATGGGTTCGGGCGGCCTGGTGGTGATGGATGAGGACTCGTGCATGGTGGACGTGGCGCGGTTTTTCATGGATTTCTGCTGCGACGAGTCGTGCGGGAAATGCCCGCCCTGCCGCGTTGGCACGCGCCAGATGCTCAACATTCTGGACCGGATTTGCACTGGCGAGGCCGAACTTGAAGACATCGAAAAACTCGAGTCGCTGGCGTCGGTTGTCCGCGACGCCAGCCTGTGCGGGCTGGGCCAGACGGCGCCGAACCCGGTGCTCACCACGTTGCGCTATTTCCGCGACGAATACCTCGCGCACGTTGAAGAGAAGCGTTGCCCCGCCCGCGTTTGCCGCGAGTTGCTGGAGTTCCGCATTAACGAGGAAAAGTGCGTCGGCTGTTCCCTGTGCGCGCGCAGTTGCCCGGTCCATACCATCTTCAAGCGGGACGGGCAGAAAAAATTTTACATCGTGGAAGACGCCTGCATTCATTGCGGCGCGTGCTTTGACGCCTGCAAATTCGACGCGGTGCTCAAGACCTCCGACGGCGTGCGCACCCGGTCGGTCGTGCCGCCGGGTTTGGAGACGTCCTCAACCCGGGCCACGAAACCTGTGCTGGAAAAATGATTGCACCCAAAAAAATCACGTTGACGATTGATGGCCGCCGTTGCGAGGGCCAGGAAGGACAGACGATTCTGCAGATCGCTCAAGCCAACGGCATCAGCATCCCCACGCTCTGTTACCTGAAACATCTGTCGCCGTGGGGCGGGTGCCGCATGTGCATCGTCGAGATTGTCGGCAGCCCAAAAGTGGTGCCGGCGTGCTCGACCCCGGCCATGGATGGCAAACAGATCGTCACCAACAGCGAATCGCTCCAGAAACTGCGCCGCAGCACGCTGGAACTGTTGTTCAGCGAACGCAACCACATCTGCCCGTTCTGCCCGATGAACAAGGGCGATTGCGAACTCCAGCTTCAGGGCTACCGCCACGGCATTGACGCCATCAGCATCCCCTATCTTTATCCCGCGTGGCCGGTGGACGTGTCGGGCAAATACCTCGCCCTCGACCACAACCGCTGCATCCTATGCACCCGTTGCGTGCGCACCTGCGAGGAAATGGAAGGCACCCACACACTCGATATTTCCAATCGCGGCGCGAACAACCGCGTCGTCGTGGACCTCGGCGCGACGTTCGGCATGTCGGATTCCTGCACGAACTGCGGCGCGTGTGTCGCGGCGTGTCCCACCGGGGCGCTGTTCGACAAGGCCGCCGCATTCCGTGGCAGGCTCAACACCTGCCAGACCGTTCGCACCACGTGCACCGAGTGCCCCGTCGGCTGTGGGTTGCTGGTTTATACGAAGGAAAACCGCATCGTCGAGGTCTTTGGCGATTTCGATTCGCCGGTGAGCCGGGGACACCTGTGCGTGCGCGGCCGTTACGAAACCTGGGCTGAACCGCGCCAGCGAATCCTCCAACCGATGGTCCGCCGCAAAGGCACGCTGGAACCGGCGACCTGGGACGAAGCCCTTGAGGCCGTGCGGCAGGCCGCCAAAAAAGCGAAGCCCGCCCAGAAGGCCGTGCTCATCTCGCCGCGCTTGAACAACGAAACCGTTGCCACGCTGAAGAAATTCGAGCGCATCGGGATGTTCGTCGCCCGAAACGAGGCCGCCCTGTGTGCCAACGGTGACCGCAGTCCGGACAGCATCGCGAAGCTGCACGACGCCGACGCCGTCATCGTGCTCGGTGCGCAGCCCAGCCACGCGCAGGGCGTGGTCGCGGCCAAAATCCGCACCACCGTGCGGCAGCGCGGAGCGAAACTGCTGATCTTCCACACCCGCAAGAGTGACCTCGATCAATACGCTGACATCTGCGCCAACGTCGTCAGTCTGGAACACAAATTCTGGGATCAGGTGACCGAAGTGTTGCGGAAATCAAAACGGCCTGTGCTGGTTTATGGCCCGGAGGCCATGACGCCCATCGGCGTGGTCGTGCTCGAACGGCTCATCAAGATTTTTGAATCGAAAGCGGCCGGCATGGCGCCCGCGTTGATTGTGCTCCCAACCAGCCCCAACAGCCTGACGCTGGCCGCGGGTGGCATTGAACCGGTCGAAGAAGTCGGCCCGTGGCTCGACGCGAAACCGCTGAAGTTCCTGCATATCGTCGCGAGCGACGAGCCGGACGGCGGCGCGCGGTTGCTGGACGAGAAATACGTGCGGGCGCTGCTGGAGGAAATTGATTGCGTTGTGGTGCAGGCGGCCTACCAGTCGCGGCTGACCGGCCTCGCGAAGGTCGTCCTGCCGGCCGCCATCTGGTGCGAGAAGAAAGGCACCATCACCAATTTTGAAGGACGCGAGCTGCCGCTACAGGCCGTGTTGCCGCAACGCGGCGAGGCGCGCCAGGACCGGG
>PLZL01000189.1 GCA_003152145.1 Limisphaerales bacterium | reverse complement strand
GCTCGATGGCGACGCGCGCGGCGGCGCGGCGTTGAGCATGAAGGCCGGCACCGGCAAGCCCATCAAGTTTGCGGGCATGGGCGAAAAGCTGGACGAGTTCGAGCCGTTTCATCCCGAACGCATGGCGTCGCGGATTCTCGGCATGGGCGACGTCGTCAGCCTCGTCGAACGCGCGGCCGATTCCGTCAACGAAGCCGATGCCAGGCGCATGGAGGAAAAGATGCGCAAGGGCCAGTTCACGCTGGAGGATTTTCTGGAGCAATTGCGCGCGATGAAAAAGCTCGGCTCGCTCGAAAGCATCGTCGGGATGTTGCCGGGCGGCGCGGAGATGTTGAAGCAGCAGGGCGACCTGTCGAAGCAGGAAAAGGAATTCAAGCGCATGGAGGCGATGATTTGCGGCATGACGCCGCAGGAACGCAAAAGCCCGCAAATCTTGAACGCCAAGCGCCGCATCCGCATCGCCAAGGGCAGCGGGGTGAGCGTGACCGAATTGAACACGATGCTGAACAAATTCGGCGAGATGCAGCAGATGATGAAGAAGATGGGCAAGTTCTCGAAGATGATGGGCAAAATGGGCGGCGGCCTGCCAGGGATGCTGCGGAGGTAATTTTCGACTCACAATGAACGACAAGCAAATTAGAGTGGCCGTGTATCAGAAATTGTTTCGCCGCTACTCGACGAAATCTAATGCCTTGGTGTTGGAGGAAATCGGGATACGCCATGGTGCTGCCCGCATCGATTTTTTGGTTATAAATGGATTACTGCACGGTTTTGAATTAAAGAGCGACAAAGATAATTTGAGCCGCCTTGAAAACCAAATCCAAATTTATAGCTCAGTCCTTGATCGTGTGACTTTGGTTGTTGGATATCGGCTTGCTGATAAAGCCTTGAGAATGGTTCCAGAATGGTGGGGAGTAAAATTAGTGAACTCGGGCAAACGAGGTGGAATATATTTTCGCGACGCAAGAACTCCTAAGAAAAATCCCAGCGTTGACAAAAACGCCGTGGTAAAACTGTTGTGGCAAGATGAAGCGCTTCAGGTTTTGGAAGAACTTGGCGCAGATGCTGGGGTGCGTTCAAAAACTAGGAAAGAAATTTACGCTAGGCTTGCAGAGTGTGCTGGCTTGGATTTAATTCGAGCGAAGGTGCGCCATTTTTTGGGGCTGCGAAAAAATGATCGAGTTGTCGAGCAACATAAGTGAGATGGTGGTTGAAACCTGCAGCAAGCCAATTTTTGGCAGTTCCGTTTTTTGTGGTTTGTTGAGCCATACTTTGAATATACAAATCACCATCACTAAATTGGGCACCACTAAAATCCGGCCTGCACCGCAGCAATTCTGCCTGTGCCGGGAATTGCGCGTAACCAGACCCAGTTTCATTCAAAACACCTTCACCGCGCATAATGATCCAATATTCGCTAGCCGTGTATCGAATGCTGGCACTAAAATTAAAGTGCCCACCCTCGTGTTCTTCAAACACGCCATGCTGAATTGTATAATCACCGAATGAAGGAATCCGGCCTTTTGCATCAGTCGCGTAGTTTTTCCAGACAAGCCAATCGTTTCGAGGTTGCTCGTATTGGCTATACTTTTCAATTTCTGCGAGATCTTTTGGAAAGGCACCAGCGATAACAGTGAGGCTTCGCCAATCATCTAAGTGTGGAACGGCGTTAGTGTGTGTTGCAATGTTTGGCAACGGGTCACTAATGCTTTGGAAATCTAAAATTAAATGGACATCACTTGGGCCTGTTTCAAAGAAATCGAGCAGATTGTTCAACGCCTGCTGAAATCCAGTCTGGCGAGGATCATAGGCACTAATTCGAAAACATAATTCACGTCCAGCTTTTCCCAAAGCCGCTTTCACTGCCGACTGATAGGCTTCTGGCCAACGCAGACCAGAGATCAGACCGACACGAAGGTTGCGGGCATCAGCCTCTTTTACAAAAAGCGGAAGACTATGGATTGCTCTGCTTTCACCTAGCAAACAAAAGTCGATGAAAAACAAATCTTTCCACCCCCAACACTCGGCGAGTTGTTTGGCATGTTTCGCCAAAATTGAACCAGACGACTTGTTTTCAAAATCTCGCGGCACTAATTCAAAAATTGGCGTGATTCGTTTTTTTACGTCTGCATCGAGTTTGCACAGAGCGGAGCGCTCTGATGATTTCCATCGCAGAACTGGAACATATTGGCGGTGGTCGAACATAAATTTAATTTGGCCATTTAATGTCTGGAAATTGTTGGCGCACTTCACGGTGTCCAACTAAATGATTTAACAGCCTGAACGCCTTTCGTTCATGTCGCATTCTTCCCGCAGCAATCGCAGGATGAATTCCTAGCCTTGTCGCGAGATGATACGCTGCATCTGGTGAAGGAATCTTACTGGCAGGACTTTTCTGCCATTCAGTTTTTGGGATCAAGGCTTCGCCCGCGAGTTCGTCGGCTTCTCTTTCTTTTGGATCTTCTTTTGCTTCCGTGTCCAAATCATCGATGAACTCTGTATTCTCTTGCCCAGAATGCAACGCAACATGAGCCAATTCATGCATCAGGGTAAACCAGAAGTTATCGAGCCGATCATACCTTAAAGTCATTCCAATTATGGGTCTGTCGGAGAAAACCAGAATCGCAGCTCCATCAAGATATGTGGATGGCAAGTGGGGTTCGATAATCAGCGGGATGCCGTGTTTTGCTAAAAACTCACAGGCTTCGGATGGTCCGTTGTCTTGGGCACTGCATTTAGCGAGTTCTCTCATTAAATTTAGATTGACTGAATCTTTGCGGTATTTTGTCAAACCTGGAGTTTTTTTGGCGCGGATGATAATACGCGTAACCCAAGCTGCTAATGCATAGGCATCCATGTTTCTTGCAGACCTGATATGCTTTGTTTTACGAAGCAAGACGGCGTTTTGAGCAGATGAAGGAAACGCTGAAAGGAAAGCCTTCACCGCCTGCAATGAATTTTGAACCCAACCACGTGCGACCATCTCGCGAATTGGGAAATTATTCCAATCGAGTTCTTCTTCATGCTCAGAAGCAGAGGTTTCTTGAATCAAAACTCGTGCAGGAATTCCTAAACCTTCGTGCAAAGCGCGAATCATCGAAAGCGTGAGCGGACGTTTCCGCGAAAGCACTTCTGACACTTTGCTGCGGCTTCCGAAATAAGGGATAAGACTTCTTGGGGCGAGGTCTTGCTGTTCCATTCGAAATAGAATTGCGTCAACTGGATCGGGCAAAGATTTGGGGAATGCCTTCGCTTCATAATTTTGAACAAGCAAAGTGAGCAATTCGAGTTGCTCCGCTTCCGCAGTCTTTGCCTTTGGATTGAGATCAATAAGTTTCTCAATCTCTGAAAGCGCGGTTTCGTAGTCCGCTACAGTTTTAATTACTTTAATCATTGATACTTTCTTACAAATTCCATTTTGAATATTCAGCGTGAGTTCCCATTCGCTTCACAAAAACAATCTTCGTCGCATAACTAATCTTCGTTTCCAACCTGTAACGCGTGCCCTTCAGATTGAAAATGACACGATTTTCAGACAAAATACTCGCGTGCGGATAACGCCGCTTCAAATCCGCCGGACTTTGCCATTGGGCGTCTTCGACTTCACACAACCAACTGTTGATCTGTGAGCTGACGTCGGCATGGACTCGTCCGAAATCATCTAGCACGCTTCGGCCGATTACCTTCATCGCCCTTTCCTTTTGCTATGCAATAATCAGTTTTCATGTGTCATCAATGTTCCCAATATGGGAACAATCTTAAGCCACATCCGTTCTTTTGCAACAATTTTTTGCAAAAATTATTCACCAGTGTTGAGGCAGATTCTAACCCTTTTATCAGAAGCCGGTTATGCAGCCATCGGCCCGCCCACATTGATTCCGTGCTTCAAACAGTAAGCGCTGTTGTCCACGTATTTTTGCGCCCACCATTTCAGTCCGGCGCGTTCTTGAATTTCACGCCTTCAGCCGCGACGGTTTGAACGGATAAAATTCCACTTTACAAAATCGGGCGTTGCGAATTGCAGCGTCGCACGTGATCAAAGTGAGGTCCATAACCTTCGCAGTCGCGGCAATCGCCCGGTCAAAAGGGTCGCCAGAAAATTTTTCGTGCATTTCGTTTGTGGCTGAAGCAATGCCGGGAGTCAGTTCGAGCAGTTCGATGTCCGACGCCACGCCGCGTCTGAAAAATTCCGGCAGCTCGCCTTTCAATTGCAATCGTCCGAGCCGATGAAGAATGGCGCATTCCAAAAGGCTGATGGAGCAAAGTCCCTTGGCTTCGGAGTTGTCCAGCAGCCTTCTGATTCGCGCGGGAACCACCTCCGGAATCAGGACATTATTTGCCCACGGCGCGGTATCCAGCAGATAGCGCATTAAATCAGGCCTTTCCACTCCGATTTATCCACCGGTTCCGGCGAAAGTGGAATGCCCTTCGACAGATCTTTTCCCGCACCGGAGTGGCCGGGTTGTTTTTCCAGCTTGAAGACAAATCGCCTGCCGTTCCGGTCCTTCAATTTGACCGGCACGCCCGCCACCGCCTGCCGTTTGAAGTGGGAAAACCGTTTTATAAAATCTCGTGTGATTACGCTCATGTCAGACATGATGTCAGACAAAGTGCAAAATGTCAAGCAGACAGCGGCCCGCCTACATTGATTTTGTGCTTCAAGCAATATGCCGCGTTGTCCACGTATTTTTGCGCCCACCATTTCAATCCGGCGCGTTCTGCTTTTGTCAGCGCACGGACGACTTTCGCCGGTGCGCCAAGAACGAGCGAGCCGGGCGGAATTTTCGTCCCCTGCGTCACGAGCGCTTTCGCGCCGATGATGGATTGTCTGCCGATGACCGCGCCGTCCAAAANNCGACCTTGCAGGCATGGACAATCGCACCGTGGCCGACGGTGATCCAGTTGCCGACGATACAGGCAAAGTCGTCCGCGAGGTGCAGCACGGCATTGTCCTGAATGTTGGTGTGATGGCCGACGACGATGCGGTTGATGTCGCCGCGCAACACCGCGCCATACCACACGCTCGAATGCGCGCCGAGCATGACATCGCCAAACACCACGGCGGTTTTAGCGAGATAGACGCCTTTGCCGAGCTTCGGCTGTTTACGCAGAAACTTGTCGAGTTGTTTGTCGAGTTCGCCCATTTAAGCAGCGGTGGTTTTGGTCTTGAAGCCGAACAAGGATTTGAACCATTGCCATGCGGCCAGCAGGCCGGTGTTGCGCACTTCGGTCATACCGTAAATTGCGGCTAGTCCATCTTCGTGCGAACGGTAGCGCGGCGGGAGCAGCAGGGCAATTCTGGCGTTGTCGCCGTCGAGTTGCAGGATTTCCGAGGTGAGCATCCCTTTGCCGACGGCGTATTTGCCTTCAGGCAGCGTGAGCGTGCGTGCTGGCAATACCAGCCACGGACGGTAGTTCAGGACGAGATTTCCTTTGGCATCGCGGCTCAATTTTCCGTAGGTCCGGGCGGGGACCTTGTTGATCTTGCGGCCGAGGAACATCTTGTTCGCGGTCTTGTCCGGTGTAAAACGGTTGCATCGGCGGGTGATGAAATCCCAGATGAACACGAAGCCGAAGTGCGAAAGGCGGAGCGACCAGCCCGCGATGAGATAACAAAAGCCGATGACGATGAGCGCCCACAACGCGCCGAGCCACGGGTTGGCGAACGAGGTGACGGCGACGGAGGCGATGATGGATGTGCGGAACAGCTTGAGCGCGGCGTCGAACGGCGGAAACGGACTCAGCAGGATGATGATGTTGATGGCGTTGGACGCGAGGAACACGATGAAAAACGCAACCATCGCAACCGGCACCATCAGGGCATTGCCCAGCCACGAGAGGTCAATTGCGGCAAAGCCGGCGGCGCTCAAGGACGCGCCATCGCCGGTGCCGCTGGAGTGAAAGATCGAGGCGGCAATGGGCACAAATGCGCCGGTTGCGACGAGGCCGCTGATTTTGTGCTCGATGGTTTCCGCCACGTCGAAAGGCTTTTTCAGCGCCGCCGGCAGAATCACGCCGCCGGAATCTTTCACAAAGCACGCGGCGACGAGCAACAAGGCCGGTACCCAGAACAGCGGGTTGGCGAACCACGGGAGCCTTGCTTTCTGTTCGGGCGTTTTGGCGTGGAAGTATTGCCAGGCGCCAACCACGCCGACGCCCATGAGCGGTGAAATCGCCACGCCCGTAATCAGGGAAATGGTCTGCGCGACCTGCTGGCCAGGCAGGTTTTTGTCTGCCGGTGGGGTGATGGTCGAATTCTCGGCGTGCGTCGTCATCAAAGACAGGCCAAGACAGAGGGCGATGAAGGGTGCGCGGAACTTCTTCACGCGCACAAGTTGAAGGATTTTTGCCGGTTGTAAAGTCTGGCCGGATTAAAACCGAAAGCCCGTGGTTGGCTGCACATCCCTACGACGTCGGTGGCGTCTGCGATTTCGGAAGCAACCGCGAAATGACGACCAGCAAGCCGATGACAACGACCGCGAGAATTCCCCAAAATACGATGCCGCCTTTTCCCGGCACTTCATTTTCGCGCCACGAGGATTTCTTGAGCTGCTGCTCGCCGGACAGCGAGGCGACTTTTTTGTCCGCGGCGAGCAGTTGATTTGCGACGAGGCTCAAGTCGTAACGCGGCGGTGCCACGCGCGGATTGCCGTAGTAAAGAAAAAGTTCATCGTCCGGCTTCGCCTTGAACAGCAGGCGCGTTGCGGGATAAAATGCCGTGAATTTTTCCAATGCGATGGGTGGGTTGTCGGCGTTCTCCGTTTCGAGGAAAAGCGTGTCGCTTTGCGCCGCGCTGTCCAGTGTCAGGGAGAATTCTTTCGATTTGCGTTCCGGCGTTTGCTCCCACGAACCGCCGCCCAGCGCATGGCGGTATTTGTCGCCGCGCTCGTCGGCAAGTTCCTCGTCAAGCGATATTGAGCGCTGGAACAACGGTGTTTTCGTCGCGCACGTTAGTCGCGTGAGCGGCAGACCGGCGCGTGGAAGTTTGATGATCCAGCGGCTCAATTTGGGATTTTTCGCGTCGTTCGTCGCAATGACGGCTGGCGCGAGCGAGCGGCTGATGGACGTGCGCTGGACGATGTAAGGCACCTGGTTGCTTTCGTGCAGCACGCGCAAATCCGCGAAGCCCGGCTGCGCGTGTGCGAGCACGTCGAGGTCGAGTTCGATTTGCTGCGCGCCACCGCGCGCGAGTTGGATGGCTTTGCGGAATTTCCACGCGGAAACGTCGAGCGGCGCGCCGGTCACTTCGAGTCCAGCCAGTGCTTCCGGCGCGTGAAAATCCGGGTTGTCTGCCAGCGCCGAAATTTTTGTCGGCGTGAACGCGGCGTTTTTCAAATCCGCGCCGAGCGCCGCCAGATCATAACGCGGCGCGGCGCAGGATTTGTTGCCGGTGAGCAGATGAAACGTTCCCGCCTGCCGCGCCATGAACACGAGATAAACCGGCCGCCGCTCGACGCGCACGGCTGAAACAGGCAGTGGTGGGCTGTCGCCGTTGGTGATTGACAAAAATAGTTCGTGCGAATGGACTTGCTTTTCCAGCGGCACGGAAAGGTTTTCGGATACAGGCTGGCCTTCGATTGCGACGCGGTAAATCACGCCCTGCCCGAAGGTTTGTTCACGGATGGAATCCTCGGTGATCTGCGGCACGGTGAACGTGACGGCCCGCGTGAACAGCGGTTCGTCGGTTTCAATTTTTGCCGAAGCCACGTCCAGATTCGCCGCGCCAAGATTCAGCGTGAGCCGTGTTTCACCGGGATTTTCGTTCCGCTCGGCGATGGTAACGGTTTGCAATTCGATCGGCGTCGCTTCGACATCGGCGGCGTGGACGCGGGCGCCGGTGAACGGAACCGGTTGTGAACGCTGGTCGTCAATCGTGAGCCGCAGCCAGCGCCACTCGCCGGCGGGGAATGAAACGTGGAGCTGGCCCGCGCCGTAAAGCTGGCGGAAAATTGGCCGGCCTTGCGCGAGCCGCTGCCAGTTCTGGCCGTCCGCCGAACCTTCGACGCGCACGGCCTTGATGAAATTAATCGTCGGCGTTTCCAGCGTCACGCCGTCGAGCGGTTGCGCCAGTCCGGTCTCGAGCGTGATGACGGTCGCGGCGGCATCGAGTGAAACTTGAAATGACTTCGCGCCCTGAACGGCCTTGCTCGACCGCACAGGGCGCGTGATGAGGAACGGCAGTTCGTTACCCGAGTCGTCGCAAAGCCGCAAGTCTTCGAGCGCGGGCCGTGCGACGTTGAGCGTTTCCACCGGCAGGCTGATTTTCACTAGGCCGGGCGCGGACACATCGAATTGCTGCGTGTGCTGCCATTCGGAGGGCAATGCGGCATTTGCCGTGACACCGCAAAGGAGCGCGAAGCCGCAGATCAATTTTGCCAGAAAATCACGGCTTGTTTTCATCTTTGGCCTCCGGCGGTTTTGCGGTTGCGGAAAAGAATTTTTGATACGCGAACGACGCCAGCATGGCAATGACCGCCACGCCGATGAACGCGCCGATGCGGTAGAGCTGGCCAAGCCGCGCCAGATCGTGGAAGAAAAGTTTGAGCAGCGTGACACACAGCAATCCCATCGCGGCGTAGCGGGCGGCGGGAATTTTTTTGAGAATGCCGGCGACCAGCAGCACGAGCGCGAACAGCGCCCATGCGATGGAATAGGTCATGTCGCGCGCGAAGTCGCCGCTGAATTGGAAAGTGAGGGTCGAGCCGGGTTCGCTGAAGTAGTCGGCAATCTCGATATTTAACAACAAAAATGCCAGTACGGTGCCGAGTCCGGCGAGGATGGGTTGAATATTTGATTTCAAAACGAGATTGCGCGGCGGCGCGAGAAGTTTTGTTCCGGCGAACAAACACCCCGTCACGACGCCGTAGGCGTAGAGATACCAGTTGAAAATCGGCGTCACGCTGCGGGTGTGATATTCGAGCACGGCGGGATTGAAGGCGAGCCGGACAAACGCGGCGACGAGCAGACTGACGCCAACCAGCCGCAGCCCCGGATGCGGCACGCGATGAAAGAGCCAGAGCAGCGCCGCGCCTTCGAGCGCCCAGCCGATGGTGATCCACTGGCGGTCGAATTGAACCGGGAAAATGAGCGTAATGAAGAACAATGCCACGCCGCCGAACCACGCGAGTTGCGTCATGCGCGATTTGTTTTCCGTGGGAATTGTTTTCAAAACGGCGACGAGGCTTAACAGCGCGGGAACTGCAAACGCGGCGGGCACCAAGCCCATCATCGAGTTCGGCCATGCGATTTTCACGAGCCGGAAAATCAGGAGGAATTGCGCCGGCCCGGCAAGCGCGGCGGCGGCCCACGGAAATGTTTTGTCCGCGAATTTTTTGAGGAACACGAATGGGAACACCGCGAACGCCGCGAAGAAAATCAGATACCAGCCGAGTAGCATTGGCGGCGAAATGAGATTGGGATTAGCAATGTCGAACTGTTTGAAATGCCAGGCAGATTCGAGGGCGAAGGTGCTGATGAGGCCGACGAGTGGCATCCAGTCGAACGAAAAGATTTTCGTCAGGCCGAGCAGCAGCACGACGAGCAGCAGCGCAAGGCCGAACACCGGAGACGGATTGGCGAGCGGCAGCCGCAGCGTGGCCATGATGAGCAGCAGGAACGGCAGCACGGCGGAACTCGCGGGCAGCAGCGCAACCATTGTTTCATTGGCGTTGATATCGCCGGCAATTTTCAGACCGGATTTGAAAACGTCCGGTTTGAATTTCCGCGCGAGCCACACGCTGGCGACGACGAAAAACACCGCAAACGCGCCGAGCAGGAAAAACGAGGTCGGCAGGCCGGTGAGGTCGGATGGGATTTTAAAAATCAGCGCACCGGTCGCGGCGAGCGTGAGCAGCAACACCGCCAGCACCGGCAGCAGCGCCGTCGTCATCACCGCGAGCACGATGGCCAGCAAGTCCACGAGCAGCACAAACGGCCACACGAGAAACGAGAGCTCCTCCAGTTTGAAAATCGGCACCAGCACGAGGAGCAGCGCGAGTGGCGGGAAGAAATGGTTCAGTTGCGTGGCCACGCCGCACGTGACGCCGCGCCGGCGTTGAAGCCACGCAGGCAGCGCGGAGTGGAACACAGCGAAGACGAGGTAGAACGCGAGCGCAGCGTTGAGCAATTCGTTCGTAAGATGTTGCGCAGTCCAGAATGCCAGCAGGCCAAAAACCGCGAGGCCGGCGATGGGCTGGGCCGGAGAAACTTTTTCATCGAGCCACGCGAGTGCGGCGACGGCGAGGTCAATCAGGAAAACGAAACTGAAGAGCAAAATTGGCCGTTGCGCGAGCGGTGGAAATTCGAAGAAACACAGCGTGAATACCAGCGCAACAGCGGCGAGGCCGAGGTTGCCGCCGGCGAGCCACCAGTTCGATTGCAAGCGGCGTTTGGCCAGCCAGTTCGCCGCGAGATAAAGCGCGTTGAAGCCGAACAGCACGGCGAGCGCGACGAGAATTTTGTTTCCTTCAAAATATTTTTCGCTAACGAAAAATTTCCCCGCCCAGCCGATTTGCAGGATGGCCGTGCCAAGCGCGGCAAGTGCGGTGAGGAAATGCCAGCGGCGGTTCAATGCGACGACAATCAGCCCGGCATCAAGAATGGCGATGTAGCCAAAGAGGCCGAGGGGATTGTCTTGGCCGGCGGAAAGGAGAATCGGCGTGAGAAAACCGCCCAACATTCCGAGAATGGCGACGACGATGGCGTTGAGCCGGACGGCAAGCAGGAATGCCGCCGTGGTGATGAGCGCCATCAGTAGAAAAGCCGGCAGCGGTCCGAAAAAATCAAATTGATAAATCGAGTGGCAGGCAAAGGTGACGGCGTAGAGGATCACGATGCCGGTGGCGCACAACGTTTGCGAGAGCGCGGGGAAGTTCTTGCGCGACATCACCACGCCGCCAACAAGCAGGCCGAGGCCGGTCAGGAAACCGATGGCCACACGCAATTCGGGCGGGACGAGATTATTGTCGAACGAGTATTTGACAAAGAACGCAACGCCAAGGAAGAGCGCGAGTCCGCCGACCCACGCGAACATCTTGACGCCCATGAACTGTTCCCAATTGATGGCAGGTTTGGGTTTGGGCAATGGAATGGGTGCTGGCCGTGGTGGAACTGGCGCGACGAAAACTGGCGGCGGCGTGGCGACGGGCGGGCGCAACGGTGTAATGACAGGCTGCGGCGGCTCGATTGGAGCAGGAGTGACATTTTTCGGTTGCGGCGCTGGCGCTGGCGCTGATTCGACGGGCTTTGGCGACTCTTTTTCCCGTTTCAGCCGAATAATTTCCGATTCGAGAGCAACGAGCCGGTCGGAAAGTTCCTCGATGCGATTCCTTGTGCTGATGGCGCGCACAATCAGCCAGACTCCCAGCGCAATCGGAATTCCGAGAATTACCAAGACGACAAGAACGATGCCGGATTCCATAATTTTATTTCAATTGGCGCAACGGACTTGGTTGCGCGCAGTGTGCGCCTCGTTGACAGCTTGTGGCAAGCGGCAAAAGCGGTGCGCATTGGAAGCCAAGTCTGGTCGAGTTCATCTTCTGGCAGCTTACCAGTCAGCGCGGCGGGTGGCTCAATTGAAAAAAATTGACTGAACAATCAATTAATTAATGTGGCATTTTCCATTTCACTCGGCACGCGCGGGGATTAAGATCCCGCTGTTGCATGACGAAACCGGTTCCACAACGTCCCGTCCCGCCGCGCCGGCGTTTGCCGCGCTCGTTCAGGGACTTGACGCCGTCGAAGCATTTCAATCCGCGCACTTTTTTCCAGGAACTCATCTGGAAGGCGTGGCTGACGCCGCGCACCGGCCAGCAGCGCCGGCCGATTTTTCCGAAGCTCAAGCGCCGGCAGGTCGCCATTACCTGGATCGGCCACGCGTCATTTCTGATCCAGTTCACGGACTTGAATGTGCTGATTGACCCGAATTTTGCGAACTGGCTGTTTTTGCTGAAACGCATCAAGCGTGCCGGTCTGAAGATCCGCGACCTGCCGCCGATTGACCTGGTGCTGCTGACGCACGCGCATTTCGATCATTTCCACAAACCGACGTTGCGCAAATTGCCGGAGCCGAAAATCGGCGTGATGCCGTGGGGCGTCGGCGACCTCGCGCAAAATCTCGGCTTCGCGCGCGTCATCGAGCTGGACTGGTGGGAAAGTTTTTCGCAACGCGACTGGAAGGTGACGTTTACGCCGAGCCAGCATTGGGGCGCGCGCACGTTGCGCGACCATCACCGCGGTTACGGCGGATTTGTTTTGGAGCATCAGGGCCGGAAGATTTATCACGCGGGCGACAGCGCGTATTTTGACGGGTTCAAGGAAATCGGCTCGCGGCTTGCGCCGGAAATCGCGCTATTGCCGATTGGCGCGTATCACCCGGAATCCTTCCGCCGCATGCATATGGGGCCGGACGAGGCGGTGAAGGCGTTCAGGGACCTGCGCGCGCGCCGGCTGGTGCCGATGCACTATGGCACGTTCCGGCTGGCGTTCGAGGCCATGGACGAGCCGCTGCGGTGGCTGCGCGAAATCGCCGCCAAAGAAGATCTTGCGCAAAGGCTGCGCGTGCTTGACGAAGGCGTGCCAGTGGTGTTTTGACAATCCAACGCAACTGCCGATGAACACGAATGGCAACACGCGGTTCTATCGGCTGCGAATGGTTCAATGAAGAAAGCATCAGTCATTTCGGCATTAGCGCGAGGTTTAAGCCTCGCGCTCGCACTGCTTGCGGCCGGGACCTGCTTGGTCACGGGGCGAGCGTCGGCACAGGGCACCATTGTCCACGTCGTCCCTCCGCAACCGATTCCCTACAGCGACTACCCAAGCAGCCAGGGCACTGATCTGAACGGCGACGGCATTGTGGACTTTAATCTCTCCTCCCCGAACGGCATAGAGATCGAGCTCGCTCCGCTCAACAACAATGCCATTATTTCCGTTCCGGAGCCGCCCGGGGAGCTAGGAGCTTGGATCTACGCGTTCAGCCAAGATGCGCCCATCTCATCATCGCTCGACCCCGTTTTGGTGTGGTGGGGGAGCGACGGCAACGGCCCCCCGGCATCGTATCCGCTTCAAATATTGGCTCCATCGGCTACTTCCAGGGCAACACGGACGCCTACGCTGGCATAAGGCTGGATGTGGCAGGAAGCCTTTACTACGGCTGGATACACATTCAGAACCTCGGCGGCTCTAACTGGGGGCAGATCAGCGATTGGGCCTACGAAACCAGCCCCAACACGCCAATTTTCGCTGGCGCAGTGCCCGAGCCGGGAACCGTCTCGCTTTGCGCTATTGGAACAATGATGGTTCTGCTGTTCCGTTCAAAACCAAAACCGTTTCGTTTTTAGCCGGTCTTCCGCCATTCGGGTC
>PLZL01000174.1 GCA_003152145.1 Limisphaerales bacterium | reverse complement strand
TCATTTTAGGTGTTATGACAAACCAAAACGACACGCCCCAAACGGCGGTTGCAATAACTGCAAACCGGAAAAATACCACCAGCAGCACAGACGGCAAGTGGAAAACATTCCACACTCACGCCGGACTCATGCAATATGTCCCTAGCGGCGTGTTCTACGCTCGCGCAAAGGTCGCGGGCATCGTGAAGCGCGCTTCGCTTGAAACGGACGTTTTCACAACGGCCAAAGACCGGCTCCGCCCTAAGCTCAAAGAGCTACGCACGCCGCCCGCTGAAATCGGCACGTTCGCCGCTGGCCGCGTCCAGTTTGAATCCGAGACGCGCAACAAGCATGAGCTTTCGGAATTGTCCCGCGTCTATCGGCTCCGCTGCGTGGACAGGATTCTCCGATCATGGCCGGGCTTGGACAACAAGAGCGTGGACACCATTAAAAAAGCGGACTGCGAAGCATGGGCGAAACGCTACGCGGACAAATACGCTCCGCAATTTTTCAACAACTCGCTCAACATCCTTCGTGAGATTCTCACGCTGGCCGGGCTTGGACATGACGCGAATCCGGCCTTAAAGATCAAACGGCGCGGCATACCGCGAAAGCAACTGGATTTGCCAACTGCCGATCAGTTCAATCAGATTCTCACAGAGATTGAAACAGCCGGAGCCATAGACGAAAAAGACCGCGCCGATTTTGTGCGGTTTCTCGCTTTCAGCGGTTGCCGGTTAAGCGAAGCCAAGCAAGCACTTTGGCAGGACGTGGACTGGAAAAATAACGAGTTGACGATTCATTGCCTGAAACGACGCGCCACAAGTGACGAAGTGCGCTCGCGTATCGTTCCACTGGTCCCGGCCATGCGCCAGCTCTTGACGCGCTTGCGCGGCGAACGCCAGCCCAAGCCAGAAGACACCATTTGCCGCGTCTTTGTGTGCAAAAAGCCGCTGATTCGGGCGTGTAAGCGTGTCGGTTGCGCTCCGTTGACTCACCACAGCTTGCGGCATCTTTTCGCCACGTTCTGCATTGAGGCGGGCATTGATATTCCAAGCGTGAGCAAATGGCTTGGACACAGTGACGGCGGCGCACTGGCGATGCGAGTTTATGGCCATTTGCGGCGCGAGCATAGTCAGCGAATGGCGCAACGTGTCACGTTCGGCGCGTTGCCGGAGCCGGCAAACGTCATGCAGTTGCCAGCGGTAGCAACCGCGAACTAAAACCTGTTCCACAAACAAGGTTTTCCGGCCAGTGGATTCTCAAAAGCCACTGGCCTTTTACATTTCCGATTTGCTCCATGCCAACGACCAGCTCGCGCGGTTCGGGAAATTTTTACTCGGCACTCGCGGCGAATTTTTGAAGCTCCGCGTCGCTGACAAGGATTTTTCGGAAATTGGGAACACGGCGGATTCGGCGAGCGCGGATTAACTTCCGCACGCTCACAACAGAAATTGAAAGCCGCTGTGCCGCTGCGTTCACGTCGAACAATAATTTCCCCGCGCTTGCCGGGGCGATTTCTGCATTATCACTCATAGATTTGTTGGTTGTTTTTTCGTTGATTAAATTGATTTACTGGCTTGTCGTTACGCGGCGTCAGGTCGCTGTCAGTCTTGTGGTGTTTGTAGCTGCTTCGGCGTCGGTGGTTCTGGCCGGGACTTGCCGGATCGGGGCCGGAACACCCCGGCCTTTGGAAAGACCAAGTTCCACAACCGCTCTTTCGCTGCGGCCATCTTCGGGAAATCTTTCGGCTCGCAGGTCAGCAACAAAGAGTCACACCGCGCAATTTGTTTAAGCACTCGCTTATTACGCGCGTGCTCGTCAGCGTCAACGGGTGGATTTTTGGCGTATTCGCGTAGGATGACTTTCTCGCGTGCGCGTCGTTCTTCGCGGGCGACGGTAGCGCGGCGAGCCATTTCAGCCGCATTTTCTCGTGTGAAGTTTGGTGCTTTCATCGGTGGCAATGTGTGATGTTCATCAGGATTCCGCCTATCGTCCGCGGAATTTCGCGGAATGATTCGCGGAAGAATTTCCGTTCCGCCAAATCGCTAGGGGGTTTCGCGGATGGAAAGCATTTAGGGTTTGAATTTGAGGAGTCCATTTTGTTCGTCAAGGTGCTGGCCAAATTTCCCGTCCAATTTCAACGCCTGATAGCAGGCGGTCTTGCCCAAGCCGGTTTGTTCCATCAATTGTTCAACGGCGGTATTTCTCGCCAGTTGCTTCTGGATGCCATCAAAGAGCGTGTCCAAGTCATCGAGACTCACCGTGCGCCGCTTCTCGCCGTCCGCGTTAAAAGCTTTCCAGTCGAAATCTTGAACCGGCGCAAACAAGCCATTTTTGCGCTCCCAAGCCGAGCGTTGGCCAAGTTCGCCATCGTTGTTTTTGCAGCACGTCCACACAATACGGTTGTCCGTCGTGTCATCGCTGGCCGACTGCATCACGAAAACCGTTCGCGGCACGCTGCCAATGACTTAACTGCCGGCCAGCAAATTGAGCAACGCCCGCCCATTGGCGCGTTCCTCGGCTCGTGGTTTGCGCGTGTGCGCTGCGATGCCCAAAGCCGGGGCGTCATCGCCAGTGGGCAGGACAGACTGCAAATCTTCAAATGCCTGCCCGTAATCCTTTGCCTTGTCATCGCGCGCCAGCCGGTTGAATGGATCAAGGGCAAATATGTCAGGTTGAAATTCTTCAATGTCGCGCCGGAGTTGGTCGCAAAATGCCAGCTTGTCGAAGGCGAAACCAAACGGCGGGGGTAAACATACGCGCACAAATTTATCGAGCGTGGCGCAATCCAAGTCCGCAAATTCATTTTTCAGACGCACACGGCCATTCTCCGCTTGGAGAATCATTGTCTTGAACTGGCGATGCACCTTGAGGCCGAACCAATCGCAGCCCATTGCGCCCGCGACAGCCAATGCGACGATAGCACGGCTTTTGCCGACGCCAGGTGCGCCGCCAATGACAAACGGAGCGGCCTTTTGAATGTGATAATCGCCCACAAGTTTGAATCCTTCCGGCGGCGTGAACGCGGACAGTTGCGACGGCGTGAAAAATTCAATCATTGGCTTTTCTGGCCGTTGCTCGGTTGCATCGCCTTCGCCTACTTCTTTTTCCAACACTTCCAAGTCAACTGCGCTCATAAAATCGCTTTCTGTTGAGGTTGCGGGTTGAGATAAAAAAGCCTTTGCCATCCGTCGCCGTGCGCGCCGATTTGCCGCACGACACCGGGCAGGCGCGACAAACGGGATGGATTCTTGTTTTTGCCGTCCACACCGAACTTGGCGAGCAACGCCAGCATCCGCGCAACATCGCGCCGAAATTCATCCACGTTCGCAGCGTCAATTTTCACCCACGCATGAACCGAACGACCTCCGCTTGAAAGAATTACCGCAATCGGCAGCGGCAGCTTGGCGAGCAATGGCATTTGCAGTTCAAACGGAATCGCGTCGCACTCAATCAGCGCGAAGCGGAGCGCCGTCATGTTCACGTCAGCCGCGCCTTGCCCGTCCATCGGATTCATCCGCAGCCACGCGCCGCCCGCCTGCCACGTTGCGGAATTGAGCAGCCGTCTTTCCCATTCGTTGCGCTCCAACGTCAGGCCGGCATCGCCGGGTTTGGCCTTGCCGTTTTCAACAATCGAATTGCTGACGATATTCACCAACTCACCCGGCTCGAATAGCTGGTCTATCAAATACGCGCCTTGCCGGTGAAAATGTCCGCCGCTAATCAACGGTGGAATTTTACAAGTGCTGGCGGCAATCAGGTCGCAGGCGGAGCAACGGAAACCTTTGACAAAATTTTCAACGGCGTTTGCGGGATCAATTTTCGCTTTGGGTTTGCGGTCAAATCGGTAGCGTAAGGCGCGGGAATTAAAATCATGCGTGGATTGGAGCATTCATCATAAGGGCGCTTCGCGGTGCCTCGACGAAGGGTGCGACGAGTCCGCGCCCTTTTTTATTCCGCGTCGTGCTGGCAAACCAAGAGAAATCAAAGGATGAAAACATTTAGCGCATTTGCTGCTCTAGTTTTGTGCGTTGCAGTTTCAGCAACATCACAAACAACACAGTATGTAACCCTTACCGGGGGAAATTATCTGATTCAAACCAACCAGCTTGTTACGTTAGTTGGTTATGATTGGGGTGCTGGCCTTAATAGGCCAACTATCTATGGGAATTTATCAAACGGTCAATTAATTGATCTTTCACCTGGCATTAGTAAAAATAGCAGCGCTGGGTCTGGAGCAACAGCAAACTCTCAAATACCTCAAATGGCTACAGGCTTGACAAACATTTTTGTATCAAACAATAACGGTGGAATTCCGGCCTGGGCCACTTTTCAAATAACAACGCCAACGACGGCAACCGTAGTTTCAAATTATATTCCAGCCGACGCAATTGTGATTCCAGCCAGTGCCACTGGGAATGTTCAAATCATTCTCGAATCGAGTCCCGACTTGGTGAACTGGACAGCCGCGAATCCCGGAACTTACGGCGCATCAGCCGGAACAAACAGATTTTTCGGAGTTCGCGCAGTTGTTCAGTAAGCTGCCGCCGTGCTTTTCTTGCTGTAATCGCCTCTTGTTAAAAATTCACAATTCTGCTTTCATAATCCCATGCCCACCAAGTCTGACAAAAGCAGGTTAGACCCGAATGACCTAGTAGTGTTTTTCTTTCATGAGGCCATCTCTCGCGTCATACCAGGTCTCGTGGTGTTAGCGCTTTACTTCCCAACGTATGTGAGCAACGCTGTTAAGGCGGCACGCCATTCTTCGCTTCTCTGCGTGTTGAGCATATTCATCGCAGCTTGGGTCATTGGAGCAGCAATTGAGAGCTTTTTCTTTTTTATTATTTACCTGTCCGAAAGGAGTAAACACGGCGCCCGCGTAGACGATACTTCAACGAAAGAGGAAAGAGAGCTGATTTATTATCATAAATACATTGCTGAAAAGATAATGTTTCGTGCGTTTTGGCTGATTTCCTTCCTCGCTTCTTGCATTGAGCCGAATATGGTTTTATTCACAACACACAAATGGAATCTATGGTATGGAATTATCGCCTACGTTTTCACCTTTCTTGCTTATTTTTGGCTGTTCCGTTATCAATTCAAATCTTCTGACCCCCGCGTGTCTATACGACGCAATTTCATTATTTGGACGATTGTTTTATCATCACTGTTCTTTATTTGTTCGATTTGGCTTTGGTGTCGCTGGATTCAAGTTTATTTGGAGCATCACCTCAACTGGCTTATTTTTTTGGATATTCGGTGAATTTCGTTGC